>NZ_JAMXXS010000028.1:0-36081 GCF_024129595.1 Acinetobacter lwoffii
GCTCTTTCTCTGATTTCAGGGGTATATTTTAATTTTGTCATCGGGGTAGTCTCTCAGAATATTGACTCTCCGACAAACCCGGTACGGTTCAGTCTTGATTGGTTGAATCTGCTTGAATGATTACATCTTTCTTATTGGGATCAATGATAAAAACTTCATTTAAATTTAAATCATCTATAAGCACGGTAACTTTTTTTATGCCTTTAGCTTGTAGTGTAGTTAGAGCGTGTGAAAAATAACTAATACCATCTACACGTACTTGACCGTGATTAATGCTTCTTTCAATAGGCCTACGGCATAAAATTTTTGCATCTATATCTGTAAGAAAACTCGGTCGTATATCTTCAATGGCATCTTGCCACATGATGATAGGTGAACGTCCTGTCGTGTGATGGATAGATCGGTGATAAACCTCATGAATCCAAGTACCTATATATTGTTTTAATTGTTCTAAAGTTAATTGTGCAATTTTACTTGAATTATATTCACCTCTATTTGTTGGATTAGAAAAAGTTGTACCTGGTAGTTTTTGTATAATCCCATGTGTGAGCGTACTAAAAAAACGTTCAATATGAGGTTTGTTATTAGGCGTACCTACTTGGGAAGGAGTCAAAGTAATTTTCAGCTGTTCACATACTCGTTCGAGAGCATTGTTTTTAAACTCCACACCATTATCTGGAATGATGATACTTGGGATTCCTCCTGGTAACTTTTGGTTTGGCCGAGTAATCATATCCTTGATAACTTCTAATGTAGTTGCAGCACTAGGGGGATACATATTTATATAAGTGCCAACAATGGCTCTAGAGTAGATATCAATTGCACATGCGAGAAATGGTCGACCTAAGGCAAGTTTCGTCTTCGGATCAATCACGATTAGATCTAAATAGTGTGTATCAATTTCGACCATATAAAGAGCGAATGGACTAATGATACTTTTGCCAGCAGCTTGAAATTTTTTCTTCGCTATTCGGGACCCTTTTTTCATTTTAAATTCAATATAAGGATCTAATTTTTTGATATGTCGCTGGATACTACGAAGTGTTGGTAACTGTTCTAATGGGATGCCTTGTTCCATGAATCGGCCAAGCATATAGGCAAGTACGTCTTTACCACTTCTATATTCAGGCTTTAAATAAATTTCATTAATTGCTTGATTTAGAATTTGATAAATTTCAGGAGGGAATCGTAAACTACGATTACCTGAATATTTATTTTGTAAGCACAGTTTATTCTGAGAATAACTTTGATATTTATTGATCCATCTTGCTACAGTACGGCACGAAGGTGGGTTAAGGTCATTAATGTTGGAAGCTATCTGGGGGATTAATTCGGAAAGCAGATTAATACTTGTAGGGTGCTCCAATAGTTGTAATGCATTGACAACATAGCGCTCTTTGCGATGAAGTTCTGAACTATATTTTGGGTTGATTATGAGTTTCTCAGGGGCAAATACACATAAAATTTCACCTAATTTATAGCGACTTTCAAATTCGGTGGGTGTTATTGAAAATGACTTTCCGCCAGCTATAGCAGCATATCGAATAGCATTATAGGTTATAGATCCGATTTCAAAAACATAGTCGGGATGTGCTTTAAAATAAAAACGAAAACCAGATTGAGGTATAAAAAGAGAGTTTTCCATATTAATAGACCTTTCGACTATTCATATTTTCTGAGCGGAGCTTAATTTTTTTATGAAAAAATAAATAATCAGCTAGTTCTTGTTTAAGACCTATTGATTCAAGTGTTTTGTAGACTTGCTGTGAGGTATCAAATTCTTCGAAATTTAAGTGACGTAAGGCGTAATTGATTTCGAGGGTTTTCCAATTGAATCTATGTCCTCTTTGATACCAGTAAAGTAGCTGCGAAATTTCTGACTCACTTGGTAAGTCTATGTGATCTATTAGCTTAAAAGTAATATCAATCGAGTGAAGTAGATCAGATAGTATTGCAAAGCGATTTAAATCATCTGTTGATAGTGATGCTATGGATGGTTTGACTTCATGAACCTCATAACTACCTTTTATTGTTTTAACTAAAAAATCTGGAAAACAATATTGTTCATTGATAAGTAAAATTTTTAATGCTTGTGAGCGATAATTTATGATGTTGGGATTTTGTTCTAAATGTATCGCATGTGCCAGTTCAAGACGGCTTTCTAGTGGTATTGCACCGCAACACTTTTGACTAGGGAAAAGGGAAGTTCGACGGCCAAAAGCACCTTGATAGATTTTACGTTGCCCGTGAAGTGTAGCTGCTACATTTGCTGTTGATTCAAAGGCAATCCTGATTTGTTCAAGGATATTCATTTGAATATCAGTTTTTGAAAAAACTGTTTTATAAGACATATCTGTTTATCCAGAAGTAATCCTATTCTCAATAGATATTTGAGAATGAGTTAATCTGTACTATTACGATTGAATAGCACTTACTTGACTGGTGACGATATAGAGAAGATACTATGATTCTCAGGTCTTTATATGCTTCTATATAAAGTCACAAACGGATCTTTTTGGGGTCCGTTTTTTATTGATTTTTGGTTTAGTTTTTCATGATGACTCCATAATAATTTTTTGAAAAATGAAAACTTAGTGGTTATGGTTCGGATCTAAAGATGAGTTTCTTTGGTTTGCTAGCCATGTAGCAACATCTTTTACTAACGCATATTTTCCACGACGATTTGGGAAAGTGAAAATAGGAATAGGAACAGTTTTACGTGTTAATGCTTGACGAAAAGCATCTGTGGTTTTGTAACCTAAAGCAATTCTTAGAGCATCATCAGCTATTAGTGGGCCATAACGGTCAAATAGCTCTTTTTCTATTGTTGTTGCATCAACGATGAAATGGTTTTGCATAGGGTGTCTTGTATTGTCCTGTCACAACAGAAGCATATATCTTTTAAAAAAAGTTGTGTAGAAAGTAAAAAGAGCTCAATCTTTTACTCTATACAAATTTCTAATTTATTGTTTTTAAATTATAAATAACTATAACTAGGATTTTTTTTGAGATTGACTAAAAAATGAAAAATACAAAAATGGAAAAAAGAAGTGAGTTAGATATCGTTCGAGTTTCATTATGGTATTGGTATATCAGGGTCAATTTATCTAAAAATTCAGATTATCAAATTGAAAAAGTAATTGAGCCAGATGCTTTTAATAAAAATAAGCATGGTGATGCTTATCATAATAATAAATGGCGAGGTTATCGCTTAGGTAAACATACTCCAAGTCCTATACTTATAGGCCAAGCAGAATCTCATGTACAAGGCAGCTCTATGCTTCTTAAACATACTCTTTGGCAAGTCATGAATAACTCCATTAGTATTGAATCGCTGTTAAGTGATGAGCTTAGAAATCTATCGTGGGAAGTCCAACGTATTCTTTATAAAGCTAATAAATATGATTGTGGAAGTTTATTAGTCTCTAACCTATCTAAAAGAAAATTGCGCCAGTTAGAATATCTCGCTGGATTAGATGCGTTGGCTGCACAGATAATTTTTTTTAAACTAGCTGTTGATAGAGCAGAGGATACTTTTGCAATAAGTCAGTCTATTTATAGGACTCTACTTATTATCTGTACTGAACTTCCATTCTTTAATTATCGTGAACACTTTATTTCATTAATTAATTCGAACATTTTCTCTTTAGTTAGCTCAACAAAGCAAGTATTGGGTAAAAATTTTGTGGATAGTTTTTCGAAAAATGTCAGAATTTTGATAAATTTGCTGTTATCAATGGAAGATAAGGGGGGAGTGGGTATTACAAGAAAGGAAAGCGTAAGAGCATTATCAGATTTGTTACATGAAAAACACGTTCTAAGTCTGTTTGAAGGGGGGAATATTTTGAGAACAGATGCATTCTGAACTACTTCGAATGCAAATTATCTTTGAAATTTACATTCGAGATTTTGAGCGAGAGCTATTGCACCGTGAGGAATAGGTGAGAAGAATCGTAAAATAAATAAGTGAATTAAAAGCACTATATTTCTAGACGTTTAGATAATTTTTCTTCCGCATACATCTGCTTTAGAGCTAAATTTTCCTGCTCTAACTTATCTAAACGAGTGAGAATTTGCTCACTTACGTCTAAATAGTTTGCTTTCCAGCGATAGAGAGTTGCCACGCTAATTTGATATTCCTGACAAATCTGTTCGATAGAGGCACCTGCTAAATGTTTTTTAACAATGCTATTGATTTGAGTTACAGAAAATTTTTGCTTCACATTGAGTTCCTAAACTATCGTTCAATCATTATCCAAAATAAAAAAATCAATAAACAGATAGGGTTAAGTTGAAATATCCTATTTTGGGATATTTTTAATTGTAACTGATATTGAGCCATGCGCTCAATACACGATCCTAGGTATCAAGACCTAATTAAAAAACTTATAGAACTGCGTGAGTCTAAAAATGTGACTCAGGTTGAGCTTGCCCAGCGTTTGGGTAAGCCTCAGTCTTATGTGTCTAAAGTTGAAATTCTAGAAAGACGTTTAGATGTGATTGAGTTAATGGATTGGCTAAATGCACTAAATACTGATTTATCTAGCTTTATTTAAAGCTTGAAGATTTATAACTTACTTCTTGATTTCCTAAGCTATTGAAATTTAATTAATTTTAAATTATTATTTATCTGATAAACAAATCTGTATAAAAAAGATACGGGAATCTCGTGCTTAATTGTAAGCATTCTATTTGTAATTAAATTAGGTAAATTTTAATGCAAGATTATAAGGTACTACAAAACTATATTGATGAAGAAATAATATATGAGGGTAAGAATTATAATTTATATAAATTATATCGAGAAGCTTCCCCAAGTGATTATATAGGTGATGAATGTTTCTTTATGAAAATTTGGCCGAGAATTAATCAAAAAGATGAAATTATTAAAGAGATTTGGTTGGATGAAGTAAGACAATTACAATTATTAAAAAATTACCCAAATTCAGAAAGGTATTTATTAGTTATTAATAATGCATATTATGATGATGAAAGTTTTAGTATCACATATGAGTGTGATGAAAATGATATTTTGTTATCCACATATATAAATGACATTAACAAATCAAGCCAAAGACTAAAAAGAAAAAGCTGGATATATTTCCAAAATTTGATGATACCATATCATCGTATTAAGTTATGGAAAAATATTTTAAGTATAGCCTTTGGGTTAGATATTTTACATCAAAATGGTCTTTTACATAGAAAAATAAGTCCAGAAAATATTGTAATTAGATTTGAAAATGATATTAATTTTTTTAGATTAACAGGATTCGAATGGTTACTCTCAGTAAATAAACTTAAACCTTCATATATGGTTAACTTAGAAAGTACTTCAATGGTTTCTTCATATAATGAAGATTGGTATTTGTTGGGTAATTTAATTGAATCATTACTAGTAGTAGGGATTGATGATAGCCTATCAGATCATGATTTTAATTATTTAACTGAAAATGAAAAAAAATTAATAGATAAATTAAAAAACATTTGTAAATTGAAGAATATTTATCGAGATAGTCATCTTTCTAGTTCGGAGATTATTGAAAGTATAAAGTATATTATTTTCTCATTAGAAAATGAACTAGATGCTGATACAAATGAAATTAAAACATATGATATAACAATTAATAGAAAGAAAATAGAAAGTTTTTTGGGTATTTTAAGCAAGTTCTTAAAAAAAGATAAAGATAATGAAATCTTGATTGATGATTTTTATAAATTTGTTAAAAATGATATTGATTTAAATAAAATAAATATTATTAAAAGTAATATTAAAGATGGAGAGTTGTTTTTTATACAAGGTAATCAGCTTTTATATGAGATAAAACCTACTAGAGTTGAGGGGACAAATAATTTTCAATGGAGTAATCTTGTATTAATTACAAATATTTATTGTGATTCTAAAAGTCTGAAAGGTTATCATAAAATCTCTAAAGATTTTTCAATAAAATTAAATTTGGTTTCTAGCTCTAATTCATCAAATTCCTGGATGAACATAATTGATAGTTTTAAGAAAGAACAAGTATTAAGTGAGGATGTTAGGAATTTTATTAATACTATGTTGCTTTGTTATTCCATTGAGGTTTCAGAGTATTGGACAAAAGTTTTTAAAGCAAATGTTAAAGTTAAAATTGGGAATAATAACCAAGATAGTATTATTTTAACTATTGATCCTGAAAAAAACAATGAAAATTTAAAATTCTCAAAAATTATAGATAAGCCAATATCTACTCATCATTTTAAAAGTTTAGTTACTGAAATGGATGAAAAAGAATGGATATTATCTAATAAACTTCCTACTGAAAAAGATGATTTTCACGCTTCTCCAAATATTAAAACAAAAGGGTTTTCTACTAAAAACTTTAAAATAATAATCACTTTTAGGAAGCACGAAAAAACTCTAGCTTGTTATGATTTTATAGTAAAAAATGATCCTCAAAATCCAAATACGTTAAAGGATATAAGCCAGATCATTAATGAACAAGAACTATATATATACCCAAAATCTTTACTTGCAAATTATACAGCACTATTGCGCAGAAATTATACTTTAGAGCAAGTCGCGAAAAATTCTGCTTTAATTTCAAGTATTATGCATATGGAAAGCAGTACGTCAAAGCTGAAATATCCAAATAAATATGTAAAAGTATATGATAAGTTAGATAATTCTAAGCAAAATATTTATCGTGAGGCATTAGATACTTATCCTAATTATATTGTGCAAGGACCACCAGGAGTTGGCAAAACATTTTTAGTAACCAGTTTGCTAGAGCAAATCTTTAATGATGAGCCAGATAGTAAAGTCGTCTTAAGTGCTCAAAGCCATGCAACTGTACAAGTTCTCTATGATGAAATTAAAAAAGGTCCACTATCAGACAATTTAATGATTTTAGATACTTTTAATAATATTGAAGATGAAATAGAGGATAGAGGTGATATTCAGCAATTTGAAAAACATACTGCTACTTTGTGGGATAGTATTAAAGAAAGCCTGATGTGGCAGGATGCTTCAAAATATTTAGATTTAAATGAACAAATAAAGAAAGCTACTGAATCAAATTATCTGCGTAGATCTCTTTATAGGCATGTTCTTAGTAGTGCCAATATTGTATTAGCTACATCAAATTCTTCTACAATTGAGACGATTAATAGAAATAATCACCAATTTGATTGGACAATTTTAGAAGAGTCAGGGAAGGCCTCTGGTTTAGAGTTGCTAAGTCCTCTTTTACTATCATCAAAGCGTTTATTGATTGGAGATCACAAACAATTACCTCCTTTTTCTGAAAATACTATTAATAAAATTTTATTAGGTGAAAATTTTGATGTTCCTCTTTTAATACAAAGTGTCTCTACAGGCCCTTTTTCGAGTAATTTAACAAAATTATCTAGTCTGAATGAGTTTTCTGAAGTAGCTCAATATGTAAAAGATAATTTAAATGATAATAGTGTAGAGTTTTTAGAATATTTTTCCAATAAATATCATCCGGTTATTGAAAATGTTCGAAAATATTTTTCACTATTCCAGACTTTGGTTAAAAATATTGAAAAATATAAAAAAGCTAAAAGTAGCCGTCTTATGGGGGATATTATTACTGAGCAATATCGGATGCATCCAGATATTTCAGAAGTGGTTTCTACATTGTTTTATAATTCAGAACTAAAAAATAATTCAGAAAATGAAGAAAAATATTTAAACACAATTAATAGGCCATTCAAGTTTTCAATATGCTCTGATTTGCCAGATTTAAATAAAAATAAAGGTTTTATTTGGCTCGACATTTGTGATCCTAATAAATTGCGAGAAGCTAGGCCACTTGAAAATAATTTGGCTAATGAGGCAGAAGTTGATGTTATCAGAAGAATGTTAGAAGCAGTTCAAGTCACAGAAGTAGCTAAAAAGAATCCATCAATAGTTATTCTAACTCCTTATAAAAATCAAATTGCTAAAATTAATGAAATGATTAATGAGGAAAATTTAATTAATAAGTTGAAAAGCAAAGGATTCTATTGTGGAGTGGAGCTTTGTAAAACAGTTGATTCATTTCAAGGAGGGGAAGCGGATCTTGTAATTGTGAGTCTTGTCAGACATAACATCAATAAATCTGATAAGAGTTCATTAGGTTTTTTGCTTGATGAAAGACGTTTAAATGTAATGTTTAGTAGAGCAAAATATCAAATGTTTGTAATTGGAAGTATAGGAATGTTCGAATATTGGGCTTATCGAGCACCATTTGAGAAAAAATTGGATATTATTAATGACTATCAATTTATAGACACATTATGTAAATGGGTCAACGAAGAACCTAATATAAATAAAGATAGTGTTAGTCCAATTAAGAAGATAGATATTACTTCTCATATAAGCCAATTTTTTAAATAAATTTTACCTTTATTAATTTTCGTAAGCTATACAATATGAAATCATCCAATTCCAAACGTCCTAAAAAATCACAACCTTTTTATCTCATTGTTCCTTTTTCTTACGGGACTAATCTATTTACTTTTAAAAAGAAGAGTAATTGGAATATTATCGACCATTTATTGTTGAGAACTATTGCAGATAATGAATTTACTATTGATAAATTATCAGCATATTCTGGTATTCGTAGACAAATTTTAGTTCAAATACTTCTACCATTTTTAAAATTAAATTGGATTGAAATTATTCAAGAGCCTGAGAGTATTAGTGTAAGAATTACTGAGCGTGGTAAATTTATTGCAAAAGCTTCTGAATTGCCTTCGATAAAAAAAGAATTTTATACATATAGAGATTTTCTAGTTAATCTTACAAATGGTCAGTATTTAGGATTGTGTAATCACTCTTTTATTACTACTTATAATGAGAGTGACATCAATACTTTAGTTAATAGTTGGGATAATAAAAGATATATTAATATTAAGAATATACCGCATCCATATATTCTTGATACACAAGAACTTGGCTGTGCTGTTACCCAACCGAATGAAGAGCTTATTTCTGTATCGCCACCATTAGATAGAAGTTTATCAGTTAATAGGTACTTAATATTTAATGCAAAAATCAATAAAAATAATGAAATAGATATACATTTTTATGAGAATTATCTCAATCCAACATCTAGTAATGATTATTGCTCTATTTTTGGTTACTCCTTTAAAGAATATTTGTCTACAGAAATTAAAAAGCGATTAATCGAAAGTCAGAGGAATAATGAGAGTATAAAAGAAACATATCAATATGTCGGGGATGGTAGTTCAGAAAATTTAGCAAATCCTCCCAAAAGTTATAAGATATCTGAACAGCATGTTTCACTTATTTTAGGAGGGAATGAGCATCTTCAAAAATTTCTTGATGCTATTCGTGAGTGTAAAAACTATTTAATAATTCATTCTACTTTTATTCGTCCATCTAGAATAAATCTCTATTTAAGTGAACTATTAGATGCCGTTAACAGAGGGGTTAAAGTTATTATTTTATGGGGTAAAGATGATTTCGATTCACCTGATATTAGAGAAAAAGAATTAAGAAACTTTGAAGAGATTACCTCACAATTTAAAAAGCTTTATTGTGATTACAATGGAAGGATTATTTTACATGAAATCCAGACAGGGTCTCATGCTAAATATTTGCTTTGGGATACTGAAAATAATCATTGTTCGTTAATAGGATCTTGTAATTGGTTTTTCTCAGAATTTAATCGTTATGAAGCTTCTGTATTTATTCAAGATAATGATTTTTCAAAAGAAATGATTCAAATATCAGCTAGTTTGACTACTGGTGCAAAATTAATTAATAACTATTTAGGTTCAGAATTATTAGATTTGGCTCAAAGTATTAAACCTAGCTCTAATCAAGACAATGAAAAAAATATTAATGTTTCACTTTTACTCAAAGGGCATCATTTGCGATATATACACGAAGCTAAGAAAGCAGAACATAGAGTTACCTTATTAAGTGATAAAATAAGCCCAAATCTACATAGAAGTATTTGGGATAGTTTATCAACTTGTAGGGTACGTGTTTCAGCATTTTACTCTACAGTCGATAAAGAAATTTTTGATCATAAGCAAGTGCAAAAGTTCTCTAACAGTATAGACAACGATAAAATTGCATTAAAACTTCATTCTCCACCCTCTGGAAATCATAGCCATGCCAAAGTGTTGGCTTGGGATAAAAATCATATTGTTATCACAAGCTTAAACTGGATGTCTTCTGATTCTTCAGGTAACTATAAGAACAACGATCTCTATCATGAATTAGGTATTTATTTAGAGGCTGATAAAATTGAACAAAAATTTTATTCAAATTTTTTTAATAATTTAAATCATGCATAAGTTTTAACTAATATAAGGGTTGTTAAGTTAAAGAAACCGCCATTAATGGCGGTTTCTTTATCAATGACAACTTATGTGTCGCTCAATGACATCTTATGCGTCGCAAATGACAACTTATGTGTCGCGTGACGTTTTAAGCTAAACCTTACCAGCTTAACGCACCGCCAGTCTGATAATCCGTAACACGCGTCTCGAAGAAATTCTTCTCTTTACGCAAGTCCATCATTTCTGACATCCACTGGAATGGGTTGTTCACACCAGCAAACTGTTCAGGCAAGCCTAACTGCGCCAGACGACGGTTAGCAATAAACTTCAGGTATTCTTCCATCATGCCAGCATTCATGCCAAGTACACCGCGTGGCATGGTGTCACGTGCATATTCGATTTCCAGCATGGTACCTTCAAGAATCATCTGGATGATTTCT
Organism: Acinetobacter lwoffii; assembly: GCF_024129595.1. GTDB lineage: Bacteria > Pseudomonadota > Gammaproteobacteria > Pseudomonadales > Moraxellaceae > Acinetobacter > Acinetobacter lwoffii_O. The sequence goes on from NZ_JAMXXS010000028.1 coordinate 10,743, forward strand.
TCCTGGAATTCAGTGGTCCATAAACCTGGGTTTTCGATCTTGATCTGGTTGATCATATCGATACCGAAGTTCAGGTGCATTGACTCGTCACGCAGGATGTACTGGAATTGCTCGGCAACACCATTCATCTTGTTACGACGGCCCATCGACAGGATCTGGCTGAAACCGCAGTAGAAGAAGATACCTTCAAGTACACAATAGAATGCGATCAGGTTGCGAAGCAGAATCTGGTCGTTTTCAGGTGTACCGGTTTTGAAAGTAGGATCACTTAAAGACTGAGTATATTTCAGGCCCCACGCTGCTTTACGTGCCACTGACGGAACTTCGCGGTACATGTTGAAGACTTCGCCTTCATCCATACCTAACGACTCGATACAGTACTGGTAAGCGTGTGTGTGAATCGCTTCTTCAAATGCCTGACGCAAGATGTACTGACGGCATTCAGGGTTGGTAATGTGACGGTAAATCGCCAGTACCAGATTGTTTGCAACCAGTGAATCGGCAGTTGAGAAGAAACCGAGTGAACGCATCACGATGGTACGTTCATCTTCAGTCAAGCCATTTTCAGACTTCCACAACGCGATGTCGTGGTTCATGTTGACTTCTTGTGGCATCCAGTGGTTTGCACATCCGTCCAGATACTTCTGCCAAGCCCATTCGTATTTGAATGGAACAAGCTGGTTCAAGTCTGCACGACAGTTGATCATCGCCTTGTCATCAACCTGTACACGCTGTGCACCCATTTCAAGCTCTTCAAGGCCTGGAGCAACATCAAGCTGCTCTAGGGAAGCAGATGCTCTTGCCAGCGAATCGGTTGGATTTGATCCTCTGTTTTGAGTGGCTCTAAGGGGTTGTGTAGCTGCCACATCCGACGATGCGTTGCCTGCATCAGATACCATCTGTGAATTAGTCGCTTTTTGCGGCTCGACGGGCGCAGGCTGCTGTTCAGGTGCAACCGGTTTTTGCGAATCATTTTCGAAATCGTCCCAACTTAGGATAGACATATCAATTCTCTCAAATTATACGCTTCACTTATGTACATTGGACTATCTGGTGTTTAAAGAAACAACGAACATTTGTTAAGCGAGGCGATTTAGTTTTTAATAAATTTGGAATGTATTGTAGTTTTGATCGCGAAAATTTAATAGGTAATAAGATTTTTTTTGATGAAAAAACGACTATGGTTCTTCTATTCTTTTGTTTTTTAAGTAGAATTTCCTTATTGGTTTTTCCGTTGAAAAAAATAATAAAATCAATTGGTTATAGTTTTTTAAAAACAGAACAACCCCGATTAAATCGAGGTTGTTTTTTAAGAGATAAATTAGCCTTTTATGTTTCTTGGATCATTTCCTGGGGAAATTGTGTCTTTTTGACGAATCAATTGATTAGTACCTTTGATTGTCAATTCTCCTCCGCCAGAGTTTTTTAACATAGTTCTAGCTGAGTTTATTGCATCACGTTGTGTTGAGTGAATGGAGGAAGCGGTAGAATTACCATTTGCTTTATTTACCCATTCATTTCCACGTTGATATACCATACGGTCATTTGATTTGCTCATGAGAATACTCCTAAATTTGAGCTTTCAACAAAGGCTAATTTGACGATTGCTTTAAACTAGTTCAGAATATTCCCTAGCTTTTTGGTAAAAAAGTTATCGCCCTAAAGACAGCCTAATGATCTTTAGGGAAAAGGGGAGCATCGTTGACGCGGTGTTCCCTTTTTTCATTTTCGGCAATCAGCTAACATAATCAAAAGAAGTAATTCGTCTAAAGAAAATTACTTATTTTGCTTACGCTGCTGGCGAACTTTGAGCCAGAAATAAGCAATTGGCAAATAAAAGGTAATACCAAAGGAAATCAGCAATGCCGCAAGTCCTAACATGTAGTTGTGGGTCATATGGGGCATTGAGGTTTCCTTATTTGTATTAAATTCTAAATCCTCCCCAAACCCCTCCTTTAATAAAGGAGAGGCTTCCATCCACCTATTTTGATTTCTGGAAGTCCCCCTTTGGAAAAGGGGGACTTAGGGGGATTCTAGAAACTCGCCAATTATTGACAAGCCTCACAATCAGGGTTGTCAATTGAACATGCCATTGGCACTGGAGCCGCTTGAGCAAAACCTTCTTCCTCTACAGGAGCTTCAGGTTTTTGCGCTTCAACGACAGGAGCTGCTGCTACAACAGGAGCCGCAACAGTTGCAGGTTTAACTGCATTCAATGCGCCAGTGTTAATTGTAGATTTCTCAGCAGACGTCGCACCCAATGCACGTAGATAATAAGTTGTCTTAAGACCACGTAACCAGGCCATCTTGTAAGTGATGTCCAGTTTTTTACCGTTTGCACCAGCGATGTAAAGGTTAAGAGACTGCGCTTGGTCAATCCATTTTTGACGACGTGAAGCAGCATCTACGATCCACCGAGTTTCAACTTCAAACGCAGTCGCGAAGATTGCTTTAAGCTCTTCAGGAATACGGGAAATCTTCTGAACAGAACCTTCGAAGTGTTTCAGGTCATTGACCATTACCGCATCCCAAAGACCACGTTCTTTTAACGCACGTACCAGGTACGGGTTAATCACGGTGAATTCGCCAGACAGGTTTGATTTCACATACAAGTTCTGGAAGGTTGGCTCAATAGATTGAGACACGCCACAGATGTTTGAAATCGTTGCAGTCGGTGCAATTGCCATCACGTTCGAGTTACGCATACCATCTTTTTGAACTTTGGCACGTAAAGTATCCCAGTCCAGACGTTGAGTACGGTCTACTTCGAACATGCGTTCTGGACGGGTTTTCGCAACCAGATCAAGCGAGTCGATTGGCAGGATACCTTGATCCCACAATGAACCTTTGAAGGTTTCGTATGTACCACGTTCAACAGCCAAATCGCTAGATGTTGAAATCGCGTAGTACGAAATCACTTCCATAGATTCATCAGCAAACTCAACTGCAGCATCAGAACCATAGGCAAGGTTCATCTCATACAGTGCATCCTGGAAGCCCATGATACCCATACCGACCGGACGGTGTTTCAGGTTCGAGTTACGTGCTTGTGGAACAGCGTAGTAGTTGATGTCAATCACGTTGTCGAGCATACGAACCGCAGTTTTAACCGTGCGTGCCAGTTTTTCACGATCTAACACACCACCTTGAACGTGTTGTACCAGGTTGATCGAACCAAGGTTACATACCGCGATTTCTTCTTTGCTGGTGTTCAGCGTAATTTCTGTACATAAGTTAGACGAGTGAACTACACCTACGTGTTGCTGTGGTGAGCGCAGGTTACATACGTCTTTGAATGTGATCCACGGGTGACCAGTTTCAAACAGCATAGACAGCATTTTGCGCCACAAATCTTTTGCACGGATTTTCTTGTGCAACATGTTTGTTTCTTTGGCAATCGCTTCGTAGTGCGCATAACGCTCAGCGAATTCTGCACCGGTCAAATCATGCAGATCAGGCGTTTCAGAAGGCGTGAATAAAGTCCATTCTGCATCTTCGAATACACGTTGCATGAACAGGTCAGGAACCCAGTTCGCAGTGTTCATGTCATGGGTACGACGACGGTCATCACCAGTGTTCTTACGCAGTTCAAGGAATTCTTCGATGTCGAGGTGCCAAGTTTCTAAGTATGCACAAACTGCACCTTTACGCTTGCCGCCCTGGTTCACCGCAACAGCTGTATCGTTCGCCACTTTCAGGAACGGAACAACACCTTGCGACTTACCATTTGTACCTTTGATGTATGAGTTCAAGGCACGAACTGGCGTCCAGTCATTACCTAAACCGCCTGCCCATTTAGACAGCATTGCGTTATCACGCATTGCGCCATAAATGTCATACAGGTCATCATCAATGGTTGTTAAGTAGCAGCTAGACAATTGTGGACGAAGCGTACCTGAGTTAAACAGGGTAGGCGTCGAAGCCATGTAGTCGAAGCTAGATAATAAGTTATAGAACTCGATTGCACGGTCTTCACGGTTTTCTTCATTGAGCGACAAGCCCATAGAAACACGCATAAAGAACAATTGCGGAAGTTCAAAACGTACGCCATCTGAATGGATGAAGTAACGGTCAAATAATGTTTGCAGACCTAGGTAAGTAAACTGGTTAGAGCGTTCCGGTTGAATCGCAGCAGCCAGTTTCGCCAGGTCAAAGTTCAGCAATTCTGGAGAAAGCAGCTCAAGCTCAATCCCTTTTTTCAGGTAAGTTTCTAGCGCATCACCTTCAACTGTATCTACAGGTAGACCCAGGAATTTCAAACCAGTCGCAACCAGGTCATCACGCAATAAACGTGCAGTCACATACGTATAGTTAGGCTCTTGCTCAATACGGGTACGGGTCGCCATCATCATCGTGGTCGAGATGTCAGACTCTTTTACGCCGTTGTACAAGTTTTTCACAGTCTCATCGACAATGGCTTGTACATCAATCCCTTCAAGGCCTTCTGCTGCTTTAGTAACATGCGCAGTTAAAGCACTTAAATCTAGTGGCTTGAGTTTGCCTTCAGCATCGGTAATTTGCAGGGTCGGGTGATGATGTGCACCTAACTGTTTACGTGCTTCAGAACGTTGTTCACGGTAAATGACATAAGAGCGTGCAACTTTCTGTTCGCCCGTACGCATTAGCGCAAGTTCAACTTGGTCTTGAATTTCTTCAATATGAATCGTTCCGCCAGAAGGTAAACGACGTTTAAAGGTATTTAATACCATTTCCGTCAGTTGCTCGATACGATCATGGATCCGGCTCGAGTCAGCGCTTTGTTGGCCTTCAACCGCCAAAAACGCTTTACCAATTGCGACAGAAATTTTTTCTGCATCAAAAGCGGCAACATCACCGGTGCGTTTAATCACCTGAAGTTGACCAGGAGTTGAAGTGATTACGCTCATGTTAGCATAGCTCCATTGTCATCTATTTTTATGTTTATAGACCGTTTGAACTGGGCAAAATTCGTGCCACAGTGTTTGAGGAATAAACACAAGACCTAGTGGTTTTAAAATTAATTGAACACAAGATACGGGAAAATTTAGGGTAGATCAATATTGACATTTAGCTAAATATTTTTCTTAAGTTGTGCTTTAATCCTTGTAAAAATATCGCTATTTTTATTGATTTTTGTATAAGCCTTATCAGGCAAGGCATAGCATAACAAAGTCAAAAGAAAGTGCTTATAGATAACACTGTGGATAACTAAAAAGTGCTGAATCAAGCAGTCATATTTTGTCCATGTAATAGTTGTGTAAATCGCAAATCAGATCTAAGCCACTGTTTCAAGCATAATTGTCCAAAAAATGCACGATAAAATATTACAAAATGCTATCTTGATGTATCAGTTTGGTGAACGCTATCTTGTTTACAATGTAAACGTGTGTATATTGCAAGCATATTAAAAACGTATCTATTGGATTTCAAAAGGATACGCCTATAGCGTAGATCCACCAAATAAGGGGCAATACATGAGCCAAGAAGAAAAGTTACCCAAGATTTTAATTGTTGAAGATGACGAGCGTCTTGCCCGTTTAACGCAAGAATACCTCATTCGTAACGGACTTGAGGTGGGGGTAGAGCCGGATGGTAACCGTGCCATTCGTCGGATTATTGCCGAGCAGCCAGATATGGTGGTGCTGGATGTGATGTTGCCAGGTGCGGATGGCTTGACCATTTGCCGTGAAGTGCGTCCACATTATCATCAACCGATTTTGATGTTGACTGCGCGTACTGAAGATATGGATCAGGTTTTAGGTCTGGAAATGGGTGCAGATGACTATGTCGCTAAGCCTGTTCAACCGCGTGTATTGCTGGCACGTATTCGTGCATTATTGCGCCGTACTGATAAGGTACCTGAAGATGAAGTGGCACAGCGCATCGAATTTGATGATCTGGTCATCGACAACGGCGGTCGTTCAGTGACCTTAAATGGCGATCTGGTTGATTTTACCAGCGCAGAATATGATCTGTTATGGTTGCTTGCATCGAATGCTGGCCGTATTCTCTCTCGCGAAGATATTTTCGAGCGTTTACGTGGTATCGAATATGATGGTCAAGACCGTTCAATCGATGTACGTATTTCTCGTATCCGTCCAAAAATCGGTGACGATCCAGAAAATCCGAAGCGTATTAAAACAGTACGTAGTAAAGGTTATCTTTTTGTTAAAGAGACCAATGGTCTTTAAGCAAATGTGGTTTGTTGCTTGAACAAGCAGGATAAATTATAGGTGTTTAAACACAGTATATTTTTGCGTATATACGCAGGACTCGTCATCCTTGTCGTCTTGGTGGCGGTGTTCGGCTATCTGTTGGTACAGATTATCAACTATCAGCGTGCGCAAGAATATCGCGAATCCCTGACTGATGGTATGGCATATATCATCAGTGAAGGGGTTGCACGCCAGCCAAATCTCCAGCAAAAAATGGATTGGGTTTCTGATGCCTCCGATTTGCTGGAATTGCCCATTCACTATGTAGAAGCCAGCAAGGTCGACATTACCCGTGCTGAAGGACGCCGTATTGCCGAACGTAAGGCGGTGGTGCGTTGGGACGCCGAATCAGGTATTGCCTATATTGTGGTTGGGCTGCGCGATGACCCGGGTCATTACCTTTATATTAAGGCCGACAGCATTACTGAGCGCCAGATGAAGGCCTTACCAGTCTTTATCCTGGACTATCTGGTCTACTATCCAGGTCAGGAAAAAGAATATCTGGCTCGTATTCAGGATTATTTTTCTTATCCGGTTTCTATCGAAAATGTCCAGAATTTACCTTTAGATTCCGAGCAGATCGGGCGCTTGCGTCTTGATCACAGTATTATCCTGTATCGGGATAGTGCCTCAATCCGTGGCACCACCATTTCAATTATTTCGCCAATTCCAGGTTCGACCTCACAAGTCTTGGTGATGGGACCGGTGCCATTGTTTAACTGGATGCCATTCCAGTTAGCGACTGGTATTACCTTATTGAGCCTGTTTGTGCTGAGTCTGGGGGTGTATGGTTTGCTGGTGCCAATGCAGCGCAAGTTGCGTGAAGTCAGCTATGCCTTAAACAAAATGAAAACCGGTAATATGTCATTGCGTCTTCCTGTAGAAGGAAGTGACGAAATGGCAACGCTGGCCTCTAGCTTTAACAATATGTCTGATCATATTCAGCGCCTGATTGAAGCCCAACGTGAATTGATGCGTGCGGTGTCGCATGAACTTCGTACACCAGTGGCGCGGATTCGTTTTGGTGTGGAAATGATGGCAGATGAAGATGATTACGATTATCGTCTGCAACAGGTCGAACAGATTGATAAAGATATTGAGGCGCTGAATACCCTGATTGACGAGATCATGACCTATGCCAAGCTAGAACAGGGCATGCCTTCGATCGAGTTTGAAAAGGTCAATCTGTTTGAAGTGCTGAATCAGGTAGCTCTGGAAACTGAAGCATTAAAAACCCAGAAAATCATTGAGCTACATTCAATGCCTGATGTGGTGGTTGAGGCAGAACGCCGTTATCTGCATCGCGTAATTCAGAATCTGGTCGGCAATGCGGTGCGTTATTGCGACAATAAGGTGCTGATCAGTGGTGGTCTGGATCAGGATGGTCAGGCCTATGTCTCTGTTGAAGATGATGGCCCGGGAATTCCGGAAGTGGATCGTGCCCGGGTCTTTGAAGCCTTTGCCCGGCTGGATGACAGCCGCACCCGTGCTTCGGGTGGTTATGGTTTGGGTTTATCCATTGTCAGCCGGATTGCGTACTGGTTTGGTGGTACGATTCAGGTGGATCAAAGTCCGACGCTGGGTGGCGCGCGTTTTACCATGACCTGGCCGGCACAGCGTTATGTCAAGAAGGGTAAGCGCAAGATGCTGGAAAAAAAGCCTGAGGAAGCGAGTGATCATTTAGCTTGATATTGTGTAAATGATTTTGGTCATAAAAAAACGATGCATCAGCATCGTTTTTTATTGGAAGAGATTTTATTCCTGAATGGTCGCATCAGGTTCAATGAGTGATTTGCCCTCTTTTAAGCTTTGTAGCGCTTCAGAGTTAAAGTCGATCACCAGTTTGGTATTTTTCGCATCGACGTTATAACGCTGAATCAGTTTTTGGTCGCCTGATAAGGTTTCGACTTTATATTCGTCAGCGATATTCATAATGCCATCCAGATTGATGCTGGAAGAAGCATGGTCCTCTTGAAAAAGTGCATGGATGTCACGTAAGTCAAAAGCTGCCTGGCTTATGTTGGGATTTTTCTGGATGTAATTTTCTATATGGCGAACCAGTAATTGAGCAAATAAAAAATAATTAGGTCGATGGGAAAAGCGTAGAGACATGCAAGGACTCCTTATTGTTACTTTATTAATGTCATGATGTGGTTTAGAAATAGAAATAACATATTCTGAATCAGTCCGTTGAGCATGTTGCAAAAAGACACAATTGCCAATCCAAGATTACCAAGTAGCTGCAGGGGGTAAAGCAACAGTTAAATATAAAAAATCACATTAAATATCAAGTTAAATCAATTGGTTTGAAAGAAAAAATAGTTGTTAAAATAAGTTTTTATCCGATTTAACTTGGATTCAATAGTGAAAAAGACTATATCTAAATGGGTGGGCGAGAAAAGCAACTTATCGATCAGCCTATTTTCTGGAAGTGCTCTTTATAGAAAAATTAATAGATAATTAAAATTTAATTTGGGAAAACGATTAAAATGAATTCTGAATGATTAAAGTCAAATTAAATGCTGAAATGTCTAAAAAATCATCCCAAAGACTAAGGCTTATAAACTAGCAAGTGAAATCCAAAATCAGGTACAATTGGCGGGATTAATTTTGTGTTTGGTGTATTTGAAGGCCAATACATACATTCTTTGTTAACAAATAGGCCTGCCAGGAGTTATCCCCGCATGAGTGCTATTACTCCATACGAATGGGCAATTATTGCCTTCGTGATCGGCGTTACATTTTTATGCGTCTTTATGCTGACTGTCCCATTACTCCTCGGGGGTAAATCATGGGGCCGTGCCAAGCAGGAGCAGTTTGAGTCAGGTGTAGTTAGCGCAGGTGGAGCTCGTATCCGCTTGTCTGCAAAGTTCTATTTAGTTGCAATTTTCTTTGTGGTGTTTGATTTAGAAGCACTTTATCTATATGCATGGGCAGTTTCTGTTCGTGAGGTAGGTTGGATTGGTTTTGCAACTGCAGCTATCTTTATCATAGTTTTACTTGTTGGTTTGATTTACGAATTATCGACAGGCGCACTCAATTGGGCACCTTCAGACAGACGTAAGGCAGCAGGAATTAAAGCTAAGATTGGTTCGCCAAATATGGATCTTGCAGAAATTACGCGCTTCAACTCGATTGAAGAATTGGTGATGGATCCAACGGGTCAAATCCCGGCTCAATCATCTGGTTTTGTGAAAAAGTCACAAACTCAATTATCTGATAAGGAGTAAGACGGGATGAAATATACATTAACCCGTGCGAATCCGAATGCTGACCAATATCCACTTCAGGAACGTATTGTTGTAGAAGATCCGTTGCTAGAAGAAGAAGTGAATAAAAATGTATTCATGACTCGCTTAGAGGATGTGGTGCATACAGCAGTCAACTGGGGTCGTAAAAACTCAGTTTGGCCATTTAACTTTGGTACATCTTGCTGCTACGTAGAATATGCAACGACCTTGACCGGCGTGCATGACTTGTCACGTTTTGGTGCCGAGGTTATCCGTGCTTCACCGCGTCAGGCGGACTTAATGATTGTAGCGGGTACTTGCTTCGTAAAAATGGCGCCAGTAATTCAGCGTCTGTACGAACAGATGCTTGAACCAAAATGGGTCATTTCAATGGGTGCATGTGCCAACTCAGGTGGTATGTACGATATTTATTCAGTCGTACAAGGTGTGGATAAAATCATCCCGGTCGATGTGTATATTCCAGGTTGCCCACCACGTCCTGAAGCTTTGATTCAGGCATTGATGCTGTTGCAAGACCAGATTCAACTAGAGCGTCGTCCGCTTTCTGCGGTGATCGGTGATGATCTTAAGCCAGTGTATAAGCCAAAGATGATGCCGGAACGTGACCGTAAGAAAGACCAGCGTGTTGCTGTGAAGAACTTACGCTCTATGGATGAAATTAAATAATTTAAACGACAGGTTGTTTTGTTGTGCACCCGCTATGGGTGTAATTGTCGTTTAGGTTGACTGAATTTGTATTAAATAGGAAGCCAAGCCAATGGCTGAAACTGACATTGCTATGCCAGAATCAACGCCTGTTGATTCACGCCCAGCATTTGCCATCATTGAAGAACTCAAAACCAAATTTGGTGAGAACTTCTTTGTGCAAACGACTTTCGAGGATTTCCCGACAGTCTGGGTTGAGCGCGCACGTGTACAAGAAGTTTTAATGTTCTTGCGTACAGTGTCACGTCCTTACGTGATGTTGTTCGACTTGTCAGCGGTAGATGAGCGTCTGCGTACGCACCGCGACGGTTTACCTGCGTCTGACTTCACAGTGTTCTATCACTTGTTGTCGCTCGAGCGTAATACTGACATTCGTATTAAAGTTGCCTTAGCAGAAAGCGATTTGAATCTTCCGACGGCAACCAATATTTGGCCAAATGCCAACTGGTACGAACGTGAAGCTTACGATATGTTCGGGATCAATTTCGAAGGGCATCCAATGCTCCGTCGTATCTTGTTGCCAACCTATTGGGAAGGTCATCCGCTACGTAAAGAATATTCTGCACGTGCGACTGAATATACGCCGTATTTGCAAGATAAAGCCAAACAGGACTACGAACAGGAACATCTTCGTTTCGTCCCTGAAGATTGGGGTATGAAGCGCGGCAATGCCGATGAAGACTTCATGTTCCTGAACTTGGGTCCGAACCATCCATCTGCGCACGGTGCGTTCCGTGTGATCTTGCAGCTGGACGGTGAAGAAGTGAAAGACTGTGTGCCTGATATCGGTTATCACCACCGTGGTGTGGAAAAGATGGCTGAACGTCAAACCTGGCATTCATTCATTCCGTATACAGACCGTGTCGACTACCTCGGTGGTTGTGCGCAAAACATGCCTTACGTGCTTGGCGTAGAGCAAATGGCGGGTATTACGGTACCTGACCGTGCGCAATGTATTCGCGTGATGATGTCTGAACTGTTTCGTATCAATAACCACTTGCTGTTCATTGGTACTGCGATTCAGGATGCCGGCGGTATGACGCCAGTCTTCTACATGTTTGCTGACCGTCAGAAAATCTATGACGCGATTGAAGCGATCACCGGTTACCGTATGCACCCGGCATGGTTCCGTATTGGCGGTACAGCACATGACCTTCCAAACAACTGGCAGCACCTGATCCGTGAAATCCTGGACTGGATGCCGAAACGTTTGAAGGAATACCATACTGCAGCGCTGAAAAACTCGGTGTTTGTGGGTCGTACCCGTAATGTTGCGCAATACGATGCAAAATCTGCATTGGCTTGGGGTGTAACAGGTACAGGTCTACGCGCTACAGGTATCGACTTTGACGTACGTAAATATCGTCCATATAGCGGCTATGAAAATTATGACTTCGAAGTGCCGGTTGAGTACGAAGGCGATGCCTATGCACGTGTCATCGTTCACTACCGTGAAATCGAAGAATCACTGAAAATTATCAAACAATGTTTAGATAATATGCCGTCTGGTGCGTATAAAGCAGACCATCCACTGGCTGTTCCACCACCAAAAGACAAGACATTACAAGATATTGAAACCTTAATTACGCACTTCCTGAGCGTATCTTGGGGTCCTGTAATGCCGGCGGGTGAAGCATCTGTGATGGCGGAAGTGGTGAAAGGCGCGTCGAACTACTACTTGACTTCAGACAAGTCAACTATGAGTTACCGTACCCGTATCCGTACACCAACCTTCACGCATTTACAGCAAATGCCTTCTGTGATTAACGGCAGCTTAATGTCTGACTTAATCATTTATTTAGCGACCATTGACGTCGTAATGGCTGACGTGGATCGCTAAGGGGTAAACGCATTATGATGATTTTGACTGATAAAAAGCCACGTGTGAATGTTGAAGGAATTTTGACTGCGGACGAAATTCACGATATCGAACATCACATGGGGCACTACCCATACCCACGTGCAGCGTGTCTAGATGCGCTGAAGTGTGTACAACGCCGTAATGGCTGGGTAGATGATGCGCAAATGAATGCCATCGCACAAATGCTCAGCATGAGCGTTGCAGACCTTGAAGGTGTGGCAACGTTCTATAACCGTATTTACCGTCAGCCGGTCGGTCGTCACGTAATTTTGTTATGTGATTCGATTGCGTGTTTCCTGATGGGTGCGGAAACTTTGGCAGAAGCATTCCAGCGCGAATTAGGAATCCAGTTTGGTCAAACGACTGCAGATGGTCGTTTCACTTTGCTGCCAATTTGCTGTCTGGGCAACTGTGACAAAGGTCCAACCTTAATGATTGATGAAGACACGCACGGTCTGGTTGAAGTGACTTCGGTGAAACAGCTGTTGGAGAAGTATGTATGAATACTGAACCAAAACCAATTTATGGCGACGGTAACCCGGAAACGCATCCATTAACATGGCGTTTAAGCAAACAAGCCAACGTACGTAATGCAGATGATTACGAAGCGCTGGAAGGTTATGCAGGCTTTAAAAAAGCACTGACCATGTCGCCTAAAGATGTATTGGAAGTGGTTAAGGCAGCGACTGTTAAAGGTCGTGGTGGTGCAGGCTTCCCGGCAGGCATTAAATGGTCACTTATGGCGCCAAATGACAACTCGGGTCCACGTTACCTGATTTGTAATGCCGATGAGATGGAACCAGGTACCTTTAAAGACCGTTTGTTGATGGAAGATCTTCCTCATCAATTGATCGAAGGGATGCTGATTGCGGGTTATACGCTTGAAGCAACACACGGTTATATCTTTATCCGTGGCGAGTACATTGAAGCTGCTCAGTACTTAAATGAAGCACTTGAGCAAGTTCGTGCCAAAGGTTACTTAGGGGATAACATCCTTGGTACAGGCTGGAACTTCGAGTTACACGTGCATACCGGTGCGGGTCGTTATATCTGCGGTGAAGAGACTGCATTGATTAACTCGCTAGAAGGTCGCCGTGCCAACCCGCGTACTAAACCGCCATTCCCGCAAGTTGCAGGTGCTTGGGGTCGTCCTACGATTGTGAACAACGTAGAGACCTACAACAACTTACCGGCAATCATGCTGCGTGGTCCTGAATGGTACATCAACTTATCTGCGGGTAAGTCGAAAGATCCAGGCACCAAGATTTATGGTGCATCAGGTAAAGTGAAATTCCCGGGTCTATGGGAGCTTCCATTTGGTACGACAGCACGTGAAGTGATTGAAGACCATGCTGGTGGTATGCGTGACGGTTTGAAACTGAAAGCATGGTTACCGGGTGGTGCATCGACTGACTTCCTGGCTGCTGAGCATATTGATCTTCCTATGGATGCGGAAAGCATCATGAAGGCAGGTTCGCGTTTAGGGACTTGTTTGTTGATGGTGGTAGATGAAACCCAATGTATGGTTTCAGCGACACGTAACCTCGAAGAATTCTTTGCACGCGAATCATGTGGTTTCTGTACGCCTTGCCGTGATGGCTTACCTTGGGCGGTGAAAGCGCTGAAAGCACTGGAAGATGGCACAGGTAAGAAAGAAGATATCGATCACTTACAAGAACTGACTCGTAAGCTTTGGATTGGTAAAACTTTCTGTGCCCACGCACCGGGTGCAATGGAGCCGCTTATGGGCGCACTCAAATATTTCCGTGGCGAATTTGAAGCGAAGGTTGTGAATGCCGCCGCTCAAACCAGCAACGTAGAACAAGCTTAAGGAATTCGACTATGGCTACAATTCATGTCGATGGCAAATCGTATGAAGTCAACGGCTCGGAAAACTTGCTACAAGCATGTTTGAGTCTTGGCATTGATATCCCATACTTTTGTTGGCATCCATCCTTAGGTTCTGTCGGTTCTTGCCGTCAATGTGCCGTGACCCAGTACGCGAATCCAGAAGATACGCGTGGCCGTTTGGTCATGTCATGTATGACGCCAGCATCTGACAATACCTACATCTCGATTGAAGACAAAGAAGCCAAAGATTTCCGTGCTTCGATTGTTGAATTCTTGATGACCAACCATCCGCACGACTGTCCAGTCTGTGAAGAAGGGGGTCACTGTCATTTACAAGATATGACTGTAATGACGCAGCATGACCGTCGTCGCTACCGTTTCACGAAGCGTACCCATTACAACCAGGAGCTTGGCTCATTCATTTCTCACGAAATGAACCGTTGTATCGCGTGTTACCGTTGTGTGCGTTATTACAAAGACTACGCAGGTGGTACGGACTTCGGCGTGTATGCCAATGCATCACGTGTGTACTTCGGTCGTCCTGAATCAGGTACTTTAGAGTCTGAATTCTCGGGCAACCTGACTGAAGTATGTCCAACAGGTGTATTCACCGACAAAACTCATTCGGCTCGCTACAACCGTAAATGGGACATGCAGTATGCGCCAAGCGTATGCCAAGGCTGTTCTTCAGGTTGTAACATCTCTCCGGGTGAGCGTTATGGCGAACTTCGCCGCGTAGAAAACCGTTATAACGGTGAAGTCAACCAGTACTTCCTATGCGACAAAGGCCGTTTCGGTACAGGTTATGTGAACCGTGAGGACCGTCCGCGTCAACCACAATTCCGTCAAGGTGCAACTGTTGAAACTGTTTCAGTGGATGCAGCACTAGACACGGTCATTGCAAATATCCAGGGCAAAAAAGTATTGGGTATTGGTTCACCGCGTGCATCACTTGAATCAAACTTCGCACTTCGTGAGTTGGTGGGTCAAGAGAACTTCTCAACAGGTCTATCTCAAAAAGAGCAGAATCTGGTTGAGTTGGCAGCTTCTATCATGCAAACCGAGTGTGTTTACAACCCGAACATGCGTGAAATTGAAAGCTACGATGCTGTGTTAATTTTGGGTGAAGACCTCACACAAACTGCGCCACGTATGGCTTTATCTGTTCGCCAGGCTGCGAAAAATAAAGGCAAAGAGATGGCGGCAGAGCGCCGTACGCAAGAATGGTTAGCTGAGCCGGTACAACGTATTGCCCAAGATGCAAAATCTCCGATTTACATCCTGGCTGCGACACAAACCCGTTTGTCTGATGTTGCTGAAGGCGAAGTGGTTGCTTCTCCAAACGACATCGCGCGTTTAGGTTTTGCGGTTGCTGCAGCAGTTGCTGGTGAAACGATTCTTGGTTTAGATGACGATGCCAAAGCATTTGCACAAACCATTGCGGACACTTTAAAAGCTGCGAAGAAACCACTGATTATCTCGGGTACAAGCTTGCAAGATCCTGCCATTATGGAAGCTGCTGCACAAGTTGCACAGAATCTGGGTAATGCGGGTCTGACTTTGACGGTTCCTGAAGTGAACTCGATGGGTATGGCAATCTTTGGTGGTCAAAGCCTAGAGCAAGCATTTGCACAAGATTACGATACTGTGATTGTGGTTGAAAACGACCTTTACCGTCGTCTTCCTGCTGCACAGGTCGATGCTGCACTTGCAGGTAAAGATGTGATCGTACTGGATCACTCTGAAACTGCAACAGTGAAAAAAGCCGACATCGTACTTTCTGCTGCATCGTTTGCTGAAGGTGATGGTACTGTCGTTTCTCAAGAAGGCCGTGCACAACGTTTCTACCAAGTGTATGACCCAAGCTACTACAATCCTGAATTGGCGATCAAGGAATCTTGGCGCTGGTTACACGCTCTGGAAACAGGCGTAAAAGGCAAAGCGATTTCTTGGACTTTACTGGATGATGTGATCGAGTCAGTGGCGAAAAACGTTCCTGCGCTTGAAGGCATTCTGGATGTTGCACCTGATGCGGGCTTCCGTGTTCATGGCTTGAAAGTGGCACGTGAACCACGTCGTTACTCAGGTCGTACTTCAATGCGTTCGCCATTGTCTGTACATGAGCCGAAACAGCCTACAGATAAAGACTCTGCATTAACGTTCTCGATGGAAGGTTATGTCGGAGACCAGACTCCATCTCCACTGGTTCCATTTGCATGGTCTGCAGGCTGGAACTCGCCACAAGCCTGGAACAAGTTCCAGGAAACTGTAGGTGGTTCACTCAAAGGTGGTGATTCAGGCGTTCGTTTATTCGACCGTTTGGCAAAACGTCCGGCACGTACATTCGTTGCACCGGCACCTGTTCTGGTCAATGCTGAAAGCTTCCGTCTGGTACCAATGCACCATATCTTTGGTTCAGGTGAATTCACGGTAAAAACACCAGCGATGGAAACGCGTATTCCTGAAGCGGTATTTGCAGTGGGTGAGCAGGATGCAGCGCGCCTGAATGTTCAAGATGGTCAGACAATCACGGTGAAAGCAGGTGAGACATCAATCGTTCTTCCAGTTCAAGTGATTGAATATTTACCGACAGGTTATATTGGCTACCCAATCGGTCTGGCACCGACGGTATCTCTTGCAGAGCCTGTTTCAGTCGCGGTAGGAGTGTAATTCATGGAACAAGAATTAATCCGTCAAACGCCGCTGTGGGCTGAAAACTGGCCAATTGCCTATTCAGTCATTCAAGCGATTGTGATCTTGCTGGTTGTAGTACTGATCGCTGCGTTGATGTCTTTTATTGAACGTCGTTTACTCGGCTTGTGGCAAGACCGTTACGGTCCGAACCGTGTTGGTCCGGGTGGTATGTTCCAGATTGTTGCCGACATGCTGAAAATCATGTTCAAGGAAGACTGGACACCTAAGTTTGCTGACAAATTGACTTTCCGTATGGCGCCAGCAGTTGCGATGGCAACTGCGGTGCTGTCGTTCATGGTTATTCCTGTATCACCTTATTTAGGTGTAGCAGACATGAACATCGGCCTGTTGTTTTTTATGGCAATGGCGGGTATTGCAGTTTATGCAGTCCTGTTCGGTGGCTGGTCATCAAACAACAAATATGCCTTACTGGGCGGTTTACGTTCTGCAGCTCAAACCATTTCGTATGAAGTGTTCTTGGGTATCTCGTTGATGGGTGTGGTGGCAATTGCCGGTTCATTCAACATGCGTGAAATCGTTGAAGCGCAAAAAGATGTCTGGTTTGTGATTCCTCAGTTCCTAGGTTTCTTGATCTTCGTGGTTGCAGGTGTGGCGGTAACGCATCGTCACCCATTTGACCAACCAGAAGCAGAACAGGAACTGGCAGAAGGTTACCATGTCGAATACGGCGGTATGAAATGGGGGATGTTCTTCGTTGCGGAATACGTCAACGTGGTACTGATCTCTGCATTGATCGTGACTTTATTCTTCGGTGGCTGGCTTGCGCCATTCAACCTTGATATTCCGTTCCTTCCAGCAGCATTCTGGTTCATTATCAAAACAGCATTCTTTGTAATGATGTTTGTACTGGCGCGTGGTTCTTTAATGCGTCCACGTTATGACCAGGTGATGAACTTTGGTTGGAAAATTTGCTTGCCATTGGCGTTGGTTAACCTTTTGGTAACTGGTGCTGTGATTCTGATGAATCAGGCCTAAGACAGCAGGGAGAACAAAATGTTTAAATTTCTAGCTGGATTCGGGTCAATCGTTCGTTCGTTGTGGATGGTGTTCAGCCACGCAACACGTAAACGTGACACCATTTTATATCCGGAAGTGCCGGCCGAAGAAATCGTGCCACCACGCTTCCGTGGTCGTATCGTATTGACGCGCGACCCTGATGGCGAAGAACGCTGTGTGGCATGTAACCTGTGTGCGGTTGCCTGTCCGGTAGGCTGTATTTCACTACAAAAAGCAGAACGTGAAGATGGTCGCTGGTATCCGGAATTTTTCCGTATCAACTTCTCACGCTGTATTTTCTGCGGTATGTGTGAAGAAGCGTGTCCAACCACTGCGATTCAGATGACCCCGGACTTCGAGCTTGGCGAATATGTTCGTCAGGACTTGGTCTATGAAAAAGAACACCTGCTGATTTCTGGTCCTGGTAAATATCCTGACTATAACTTCTACCGTGTAACCGGTATGGCAGTTGCAGGCAAGGACAAAGGTCAAGCACAGCGTGAAAGTGCACCTGTTGATGTACGGAGTCTATTACCATGATGTGGCCATTTTATTTAATGGCCCTCGTGGCCATTGTCTCTACGGTTCGCGTGGTGACTAACGCGAATCCGGTACATGCTTTATTAAGCCTGATCGTGTCATTGCTTGCAGTCGCAGGCATGTTCCTGATCGTCGGTGCACCATTCGCTGGTGCGCTGGAAGTGATCGTTTATGCGGGCGCGATCATGGTGTTGTTCGTGTTCGTGGTGATGATGCTGAACCTGGGTGAGCAGACCGTTGAACAAGAACGAAAATGGTTGACTTCATCGGCTTGGGCTTATCCGGCGTTGATGAGCTTCCTGATCGGTTTGGTGCTGGTATGGGTATTAAACTCTGATTACACACAAGCTTCACTGGTAATGGGTACAGAAATGGTGGGCCCGAAAGCAGTGGGTCAAGCACTCTTTACGCAATACTTGTTGTTGGTTGAAGTTGCCGCGATGTTATTGCTTGCTGCCTTGGTAGCTGCATTCCATTTGGGTAAACGTGAACCAGATGCAGAAGAGGAAAAAGAATAATGGGCAACATCCCTTTAGAGCATGGTTTGATCGTTGCATCTATTCTCTTTGCACTGGGTTTTTACGGTGTAATGGTGAGACGCAACCTACTATTTATTTTAATGAGCCTTGAAATCATGATGAACGCTGCTGCTTTAGCGTTCGTCCTGGCGGGCAGTGCATGGGCACAGCCAGATGGTCAGATCATGTTTATCCTGATCCTGACGCTTGCTGCGGCAGAGGCTTGTATTGGTCTTGCGATCGTCCTTCAGTTCTATCATCGCTTCCATCACCTGGATGTGGATGCTGCTAGTGAGATGCGCGGATGAGTTATTTATATCTAACAATTTTATTTCCGCTCATTGGTTTTGTCCTGTTAGCGGCGGGGCGCAACAAGCTTCCGGAATCTGTTGCAGCGATGATTGGTGTGGGTGCAGTCGGTTTATCTGCACTGTTCGCACTGATTGCAGGTATGGACTTTGTTAACAATGGTTCAACTGCAGTAGTACAACATCTTTGGACTTGGTTCAGTGTTGGCAGTTTTGCTCCGGGCATCAGCTTGCAGCTGGATGGCTTGTCTTTATTGATGCTGGGCATGGTCACTGGTGTGGGTTTCTTAATTCACATCTTTGCATCATGGTATATGCGCGGTGAAGAAGACTTTGCACGTTTCTTCTCTTACTTCAACCTGTTCGTTGCCAGCATGTTATTGCTGGTATTGGGTGACAACCTGGCGTTGTTATTCCTGGGTTGGGAAGGCGTAGGTCTGTGTTCATACCTGCTGATCGGTTATTACTACCAGAACCCTGCAAACGGTCTGGCGGCAATCAAGGCATTTACCGTGACCCGTATCGGTGACGTATTCTTGCTGATTGCCATGTTCCTGATCTTCCAGCAATTCGGTACCTTGAACATTCAGTACATCGTTGAAAATGCAGCGACTGTAATGACCCAAAGTTCATCTTTGACTATCTGGACAGCATTGTTATTGTTCTTGGGTGCGGCGGGTAAATCTGCACAGATCCCGTTACAAACATGGTTAGCCGATGCGATGGCAGGTCCAACACCTGTTTCTGCATTGATCCATGCTGCAACGATGGTAACAGCGGGTGTTTACCTGTGCTGCCGTCTATTCGCAGTCTTTGAACTTGCACCAGAAGTGATGGTATTTATTTCGATCACAGGTGCGGTGACCTTGCTTGTGGCTGGTTTTGCTGCACTGGTTCAAACCGACATCAAACGTATTCTGGCATACTCAACCATGAGTCAGCTCGGTTATATGTTTATGGCGGTAGGTGCTGAAGCATACCAGGCAGGTCTGTTCCATATGCTGACTCACGCATTCTTCAAGGCATTATTGTTCTTGTCGTCTGGTGCGGTGATTCTGGCTTACCATCACGAACAAAACATCTTCAAGATGGGCGGTCTGTTCTACAAGAACAAATTCCTGTTTGCATGTTTCGCGATTGGTGGCGGTGCATTGGCAGCGATTCCATTCCTGACGATTGGTTTCTTCTCAAAAGATGCGATTCTTGCTGCAGTCTGGACGCAAAGTCATATTGCTGGTTTGCCAGTATATAACACGCTGTACTGGGTCGGTGTTGCAGGTGCATTCTTAACCTCTATTTATACATTCCGTTTAATTTGGGTTGTATTCTTTGGCAAAGAAAACACACCTTATCATGAAATCCAAGGTGCAACTTACTGGGCGCCACTGGCAATTCTTGCTGTACTTTCAACAGGTCTGGCGATCGTCCTGAAAGCACCGGTAATGAGCATTCTGGATGCAGCCCAAATTCCAGCCTTCATTATTCCTGAAGCGCTTGAAGCAGGTGCACATGGTGCTGAATACATCGCAATCGCTGTTGCTTTAACAGGTCTTGCAGTCGGTGTCGTGCTGTTCGCTTTTGCTTACAATGCAGTCAAACGTTTTGCAGCCATTTCTGTAGGTGCTGGCCTGGTCAACATCTGCCGTAACGCATTAGGTTTCGATACGCTGTATGACCTCATTTTCGTGAAGCCATATTTAATGTTCGCGAAGATCTTTGGTCGTGATCCAATTGATGGCCTATGGCTGGTACTTCCTGCACTTGTTAAAGGTGGTCACAGCTTTACAAGTTCACGTCAAACCGGTTCACTGCGTGAATATGCATCTAGTATGGGGCTCGGTGTCGTTGTCCTACTGATGATCTTGATCGTGATTCAGGTCGTGGGGAAATAAAATGGAAGCTCCAAACAATATTATTTTGCCGGCTCTGATCCTCATTCCGTTCATTGCAGGTTTCATATGCTGGTTGGTCGATAAACTCGACCAACACTTGCCGCGTTATATCGCGCTGATCGGTATGCTGGTGACCTTGGTCTTGACCATAGTCCTTTGGCAGACTGGTACTTACAACTATGAATTAGGCGGTGCTACACCTTCGTGGGCTGCCGAATTCAAATTGCCTTGGATTCAAACCCTGGGCATTAACATTCACTTAGCAGTGGATGGTTTATCACTTCTTATGGTTGGCTTGACTGCACTCCTGGGTGTATTGGCAGTAGGCTGTTCATGGGGCGAGATTCAAAAGAACGTTGGTTTCTTCCACTTGAACCTTTTATGGTCTTTAGGTGGTGTCATCGGTGTGTTTCTGGCGATTGACTTATTCCTGTTCTTCTTCTTCTGGGAGATGATGCTGGTGCCGATCTACTTCCTGATTGCCCTTTGGGGTCATAAAGGGGCAGAAGGCAAGTCACGTGTTTATGCAGCTAACAAGTTCTTCATTTACACGCAGGTTGCCGGTTTGGTGATGCTGATTGGTATCCTGGGTCTGGTGACTGTGGGCTATACCATGACGGGTGAAATCCGTTTCGACTACAACTATTTATTAGGTGTGGCGAATACGCTTGATGCTCAGGCGCCAGCGGTGGCTTATGCATTCATGATCTGTTTATTCATCGGTTTTGCGGTAAAACTTCCAGTTTTCCCATTACACGGCTGGTTACCAGATGCACATGCACAAGCACCAACTGCGGGTTCTGTCGATCTTGCAGGTATCTTGATTAAGACTGCGGCGTACGGTTTATTACGTTTCGTGATTCCGTTCTTCCCGGCAGCGTCTGCACAGTTTGCAGACTTCGCAATCATCCTGGGTTTAATCGGTATTTTCTACGGTGCTTGGTGTGCTTTCCAGCAAACCGATATGAAACGCTTGTTGGCTTATACCTCTATTTCACACATGGGCTTCGTTTTACTTGCGATCTACGCAGGTAACATCCTGACCTTCCAAGGTCTGATGATCATGATGTTGGCACATGGTATTTCATCTGCTGCACTGTTCATTATGTGTGGTCAGGTATATGAGCGTGTGCATACACGTGATATGCGTTTGATGGGTGGTATGCGTGGTCAATTCCCATATCTTGCATTCTTCCTGATGTTCTTCGTTGCGGCGTTGGTGGGTATTCCAGGTCTAGGTAACTTCATTGGTGAGTTCCTGATCCTGATGGGTGCTTATGCGCAATTCCCGGCGTTTACCATTCTTGCGGCAATCAGCTTGGTATTTGCGGGTCTGTACGGTCTGATCCTGATTCACAAAGCCTTGTTTGGTGTACCAAATGAAGCGCAACAGCAGCACTATACAAATCCGTTAAAAGATCTAAATGCACGTGAAATCGCATTATTGTTGATCTGTGCGTTTGGTCTACTTTGGCTTGGTCTATATCCACAAAGCTTCCTTGACGTTTCTAACTCAAGCATGGCGTGGTTAGCGAATAGCTACATTCCAGTTCAAGAAGTGGTTGAAGTTGCTGATCAAGTAACGACTCAACTTGAAAATGTGGAGATCCAATAAGCCATGAACTTCACAATGTCTTTTTCTGAGCTTATGCCTCTAGCGCCTGTGATGGTCGTGTCGTTAACTGCGATCGTCGTGATGTTGCTGACCGCAATCAAGCGTAACCATAACCTAGTAGCTACCACCACGGTGATTGGTTTAAACCTTGCTGCGTTCTATATCATTTTCGTTTTGTTGGCGGGCGTATTTGCACCTGCCAACGTGATGAATCTGTTCATCGTAGATCCATTTACGATGCTGTACCAGTTTGTGATCCTGGTTGCTGCACTTGCATGTGCAACGCTATCTCACGCGTATATCGAAACCTATAAAGATAACCGTGAAGAGCTGTATATCCTGATGCTGACATCCGTTGCGGGTGCCATGCTAATGGTAGCTAGCTCACACTATGCATCATTCTTTATTAGCCTTGAGTTAATGTCGATTCCTGTATATGGCTTGTTGGCATATACACATCAACGTTCTCAATCGCTTGAAGCGGGTGTGAAATATCTGGTGCTTTCAGCAACTGCGTCTGCAATGCTGCTCATGGGTATGGCATATATTTATGCATATACAGGTACTTTAAGTTTCGTTGCTGAACCAGGCAAACTGTTTACCGTATTCAGTCAACCGGCTGTCGTGATTGGTCTGGCTTTAATTGTATTTGCTGTGGCATTTAAATTATCGCTTGCACCATTCCACAAATGGACACCAGACGTATACGCTGGTGCACCAGCGCCAATCGCGACTTTCCTTGCGACAGTTGCAAAAGTGGCGATGATTGGTCTTTTTGTTCGTTATGCATTGTCTTCAGGTTTAATTTTGGCAGACAGCTTCGTCACCATCATTTCGATTATTGCGGTTCTGTCTATCCTTGCAGGTAACTTGCTGGCGGTTCGCCAGGTGAACTTGAAACGTATCTTGGCATACTCTTCAATTGCACACTTTGGTTATTTGCTGGTTGCCATCGTAAGTTCACGTAATACGGATTTCTTACAGGTTCAAGGTTTCGCGACTTTTGAAAGTGTAAACGTCTACGTGATTACCTATGTATTAACCACGATCGGTGCGTTCGGTGTTGTTACGCTGATGTCTAGTCCGTATAACAATACGGATGAAGCGGGTAGTCTGGCTGAATACCGTGGTCTGTTCTGGCGCCGTCCAGTATTGACTGCTGTATTGACGGTGATGATGCTGTCTCTTGCAGGTATTCCTTTAACTGCCGGCTTTATCGGTAAGTTCCTGGTAATTAAAACTGCGGTTGCAGGCGAAGCCTGGTTCCTGACTGCGATGGTTATCTTGGGTTCTGGTATCGGTTTGTATTACTACCTGCGCGTAATGGTTGTACTTTACATGACACCACCTGAAACACCACGTCTAGATGCGGTGAATCATTGGGGTCAAAAAGTCGGCGGTATCATGGTACTTCTTGCTGCGCTTGCGGTACTTGTGATCGGTATCTACCCAGATCCGGTGATTGCAGTATCTAAATATGCATTCTTTGCCATGTCACCTGAATTGCAACAGTTCATTTTCACTTTGGTTCAAAGTGGTTTTAACTAATATCTGCAAAGATTGACGTTATTACAAAAAAGCCTCCATGATTGGGGGCTTTTTTATTTATACAAATCAATAAAAGCCTTTATAATAGCGGAAATTTATCTTTAACCTTTTAGGTGTTCTCCCGTGGCAATCCATGAAATCCGTCATCCACTCATTCGACATAAGCTTGGTTTACTCCGTCGTGCAGATATTAGTACCAAAAATTTCCGTGAGTTAGCTCAAGAAGTGACCATGCTTCTAACTTATGAAGCAACTAAAGACCTGCCAATGGTTGAACATGACATTGATGGCTGGAATGGTGCTGTTACAGTTGACCGTATCGCGGGTAAAAAAATCACGGTTGTGCCAATTTTACGTGCCGGTATTGGAATGCTTGACGGTTTCCTGAACCTGATTCCAAGTGCAAAAGTATCGGTACTTGGTTTAGAGCGTGATGAAGAAACTCTGGAAGCACGTACCTATTATAAAAAACTGGTTCCAGATGTACAAAACCGTATCGCGATGATCATTGATCCAATGTTGGCGACAGGTTCTTCTTTAGTGGCTGCAATTGATGTACTGAAAGCCAGCGGCTGTAAAGACATTCGTGTGATGGTTCTGGTTGCTGCACCAGAAGGCATTAAGCGCGTAGAAGCTACGCATCCGGATGTCGTGATTTTTACGGCTTCTATCGATAATGGTTTAAATGAAAATGGTTATATCGTTCCAGGTCTTGGCGATGCTGGCGATAAAATCTTTGGTTCAGTTCAAAAAGACTAATTTTTGAATATGATGAAAAAAGGGGCTACTACAGCCTCTTTTTTATATAATGTAGACAGGGCATTTTCAGGATAGGACAATAGCATGAAAGATGAATTGTATCAGGGCAAAATCAAACAGTATGACCCTGCCAAAGGTTTCGGTTTTATTGGCTGCGCTGAGGGAGATGTATTCTTCCATATTTCAGACTTCCCTGCGGCAGAAGGCGAGCCAAAACGCAATGAACGCGTGAAATTTAATGTTGTTGAAAATGGCGATAAGTATAAAGCGATTAAGATTGAACGTGTCGAAGACAACTCAAAGAAAGCTAAAAAAACCAAAGTAGCAACACACAATAAATCAATTACATCGGCATTGTTAAACAACTTCCGTGGTTAATGGATAATCTTCACACTAAAAATAGTTTTGATCACATTTAAAAAGAGGCTTTCGAGCCTCTTTTTTTATAGCACCACCGCTTACATATTTAAAGAGACAGATAACACATAAAAAATCGGTGGTGTTTCAAAAAGTATGCTGAAAAAAACAATATGGCTTTTGATAAAATAGAGGTATGAAAATAACGCTACAAATCAAATGTCCTACC
>NZ_JAMXXS010000029.1:0-33861 GCF_024129595.1 Acinetobacter lwoffii
ATCCTGGTCGTTAAAGTGTTTGTTTGCACTCATATTTTAACTGTTAGGACTCAGGTTTTTTTATTTAAAGCAAACTATGGGACAGCAGTGGTCTTTCGACTCCTTATAAAACCAAGATAAGACTACAGCACTTGGTATTCAAAATAACTCATTACACCCAGAAACATTATCAGTATGAGGCTTTGCTCACCGACAGGAGCAAATATAAGTGAGATCCACAGGACAATATTGACAATACAATCGTATTTTATTGACAAATCACGACAAAGCCCTGTTTACTCCATAACCTGCGTATTTAACTGCTTCATTACGTATTTTTTGCAGTATTTTTCGCTATTTTAGAGGAAGCATCGGCCGATTTAACCGGAAAATATTGCTCTGCCCAGCGGTTCAGTTTTTTCGAGATCGGTGCAGGCAAGCTCAAACCTAAAGGATTCTGTTCCTGCAAATCTGCCGAGGAAATCACCCGGGTACCGAGCAGATAGTCAAACCAGGGCTTGGTCACGCACCAGTTGGCATCCTGATTGCTATTCATATGATGATCATAATGCCAGGGCAATTTCTTTTTGGCCCATTCTGGTTCCAGATGAGCCCGGCGATGTAAATAATAATAGTTGCCTGCACTATATAGGGCGGCCAGTGACATGCCTTTGGAAAAAGGATAAAAACTGAGTCCAAAAACGGTCGCGACGACTGCCAGTGAGGCAATTTCATTGTGGGTACGCCAGTTGTCCAGTCCTTCTACATAGCCGAAATCGGAAAATTCCGTTTTTCGCACAATCCGGTGATGCTCCCAGTGTGAGCGCATACTCTCGGGTACCGGACTATAACGGCTCTGTCCCGGCCGGTGAACACCATGCAATACATATTTATGTGCAAACCATTCAAATCCATTTGCGACGACAAGTCCTGCCAGAAAACCTTTCCACATAATCTTTTACCTCTTGGTCTATTTTTAATATAGGCTAAATAAAAGACTAGATATTGACCAAAATATTCAATATGATTGACAAAATACGACAAAATAAAAGAATTAAAAATGCTGGTTCTAAAAAACTACGTAGGTTCAGTATACGGTGGTTTAGGACATTTACTTTTGGACTATTATCAGTTGAAACAGCTTGAAGTCCCTGAGAAATTATTGGCCATTCAAAATCTGGAACGCTTTGATTTCGCCCTGTGGCGTGATCTGTTAACAACACTTGATCAACAGCTACAGCGACCGGCTTTAGGCCTAGAAATCGCCCAGCTGGTTGAAGCTAAACACCTCGGTATTATTGGCTATCTGGCACTCTCAAGTGAGACCTTGGGTGAAGCCTTTATGCGCTATCATGATTATCATCGTCTGATTTATGATGGTGGCCCCCTTCAGCTGCAGTGGCAAGGCGATTATCTGTCGATTGGCTGGGTTGAAGTTCCCTTTCATCTGAATACCCAACTGACCGATGAAATCGCGATTGCGCTAATGACGGAATTCGTGAAAGCCAATGTTCAGAACCCGCACGGGGTTCAGTTATATGAAGTGCATTTCCAGCATGCAATGCCTAAAAATATTGCACTCTATGAGCAGTATTTCGGCTGTAAAGTCCGCTTTTCTCAAGCCAGAAATCAGGTATTGATGCATGTCAGTGAACTGTCCAGACCGCTGAAACAGGGCGACCAGACCTTGCAGAAACTGCTGATGCAACAGGCCAAAGCATTGCTAGAAAAATTTCCGCACTCCACCCTCATTGATCAGCAACTGCAACAGGCAATTCTGATTGGCCTGCAAAAAAACCTGTTCCAGATCGAGCATATTGCCGAGCAGATGAATTTTTCCGTGCGTCAGTTACAACGCCATTTGCAGAAACAGGGCAAAACCTATCAGCAATGTATGCAGGAAATCCGCTGCATGATGGCGATGCAATATCTGAAAGATCCGCACTTGAGTTTGCAGGAAACTGCCATGTTACTCGGTTATTCTGAACAGAGTGCGTTTCAGCGTGCCTTTAAGCAATGGACCCAACTAACGCCGCAGCAGTGGCGCCAACAGAATATGTCAGCTGCTTAAACCACCAGCATGTTGGTTTGATATACGGGCTTCAAGCAGCGTTCATGACTTAAATCCCTTCCCCCTATGACCTGATGATAAATATAAAAATAAGGGCTTAAAATATGGATAAATATCTTGCCGAATTACTCGGCACGTTCTGGCTGGTGTTTGGAGATATTGCGGGAGCAAAAAAATTAGGCTTTTCAATAAAAGCCATCTAAAAAGCCATGATTTCTAGATTCTATTTTTCTGCATGTTTTACATGGAACATGCAGATCATCGCGTTTAAAAACGCTTATAAAAATGGATTTTCAATTTCATCCAGGTCATCACGCTGAATTTTTTCTGGCAAATCCGGTGTATTTTCCAGTTGTTGCACCACATCATTCAAAAAAGCCTGCAAGGCTTTGGCCACTTTCAGTCCCTGCTGATCCTTGGTGATTTGCAAGTTACCATACACGCTGACGCAGTCCAGATCATTTTCCAAAGTCAGATCATGAATGGCATGGGATTCGCTGCCATTTTCAAACGCTTTAAACATATCCTCTTCACCTGTCTTTGTTATTTTTCAATGAACGTCTGATGTCGATGCTACCCGAATCCTGGTTTTTTCAGCAAGCTTATTTCAACAGCTGCAAAATATATTGCAACAAGGCATCAATCAGCTGTTTTACGATGGCATCTTGTGTCGCGTTGTCTATCGCGCCACCAGTCGCTGAGGAGGTCGAACTGCCTGAACCGGAAGACTTAAACTCGCGTTGTAATGCCTGCAGGTTTTCTTCAGAAACCTCTTCGGCACACTGGCTTTCTGCATCCCAGTTGGAGTATTCAATTTTCTGGTTGGCTTTTACGGCATTTCCGGTCAGTGGTAGCTTATAGGTATTGCGCTTCTGCTCTTCGGTAAGCTGCGGAAACAGGTTAATTCCAAGCTGTTCTTCCAGATAGCAGACACTGACAATACGCACTTTGAGTGAATTGTCATTCGGTGCATAGTAAGCACCAATAGCACCGGTTTTCGGCATATAAACCGCCTTATAGACCGCGGTTGGCACGATCACGCCATTGCCAATGGTTTTCAGCTTCTTCCCGGCAAAGACCGGCCCTGTCACCACATAAACATCCTGTTTCTGCTTGGTCACAATGGCACGGGTGGCTTCTTCCAGCTCTCGCCAGACTTGCTGATTATTCTTGGGCGCTTGCGGCACCATATTGGCCAGTGAAAAACTGTCAGACTGCGCGGCCTTGTTAGGCATATCCGCATTCGGCGCCATATGACCGCGGTCATAACCTGAACCACGATAATCCGCCAATGTGGCACGATGCTTCGCACTGACCCGATCTTCTTCATGAAAATTATCTTCACGGGGAATTTTCTGGCTTAAGCGTGCTGGCGTTAAGGCTTCTGCAACCCAAAGTGGCGTTTTAGATACCCCGGAATAACCGACATTAAAGCCATTAAAACACAGCGAATAGCTGTCTTTTTTCAGGCTGTCTTTCATCAAATATGGCGGCACATCCCGATAAAACTGGTTCAGACAGGCAGAATCACTGGAAGAGGATAGTGACACCCACTGACTGATTTTTTCCTGACCAAAAGCGATGGCGAAGCTGCTCGAAGCCACCACACCCAGAATGACTTTAATACTATTATCATTTAAAAACTGAGAAAAAGAGTTCTTGGATTTACGCTGCTTCTTGGCCATTCTTACACGTACTTTTTAGATCAATACAGATTTTGACCGAGCTTAACAAGCTGTATAAGTGAAGTATATCTTGGCCCTACCATTCGTTTACTAAATAAACAATAAGTATCTAAAACCCCGGCTAGTTGTAACAAACTGTCTAATTTTATTTCTTTTTAAATGAGGTTTCTCGGTGTTTGCGTAGCTTTGTTTGGCCCAGTGGATTGAGTATGTAAAGCTAACGGCCTATCTCAATTCGTAAAATTATTAGCAATGGTGTCAATCATGAATTCCAAACTCTCTAAAGCATTAGGTTTAGGATTATTCACAAGTGTGATGAGCGTAGCGGCATTTGCCGAGCCACCAGTTCAACCAGGTGAAACACTTGAAAGCTTGTCTAAAGCTAAAATTAGTACCAAGGTGAATGGTCAGGAAGCCTCTTTAGAAAGCTTGGTGAATTCTGGTCAGATCCGTCTGGTCGATCCGCGTGCAGCAGCACCGCAACCAGCCATGCCAAACACACAAGCACCAATGCCCAATGATCCAGCAATGACTCAGGCACCAAATTCAGGTACTGTTTCTCCTCAACCACCTGTCACAGAACCAGGTATGAATGAAGCAGAGGTGCCGGCCAATCTGGTTGAACCAGCCACTGAATCAGAAGTAGAAGCCAGCACGTCTATGACGACGCCTCAACCACAACAAGCACTGGAAGAACAACAAGCAGCTGTACCAGCAATGTCTGAAGAGCAACAGCAAGCAGCTATTGCTTCAGAACAACCGATGCCTGAAGCACAGCAACAAGCGGCTGTGACTGAAGCAGATGTGAGCAATGAACAAAGTGAAATTGCGGCTCAATCTGATGCAGAGCCAGTGCTGATGGAAGAACCCTTGAATGCTGCACCTGAAGTGCCGGCTGCGGTAGAACTTGAGCAATAATCTGAAGCTCATTTATTTATTGTTTCTCCCATAAAAAAACCAGAGTGTGCCTCTGGTTTTTTTATGCTTTTTATTTACATCTGAATCTGGGTACCCAGCTCAACCACACGGTTGGGTGGAATCTGATAGAAATCACTGACCGGACTGGTATTGCGCTGCATGGAAATAAACAGCTTTTCCCGCCATGGTGCCATGCCCTCACCCACAGTATGCATAATCCGTTCACGTGAAATAAAGAAACTGATCTGCATCAGGTCATATTCAAAATCCCATTGCTCATAGGCCTGTTGTAAAGCTTCCGGAATATTCGGCTGATCCTTAAAACCATAATAGATAAACACCCGGTAAAAATGCTCACTCAGTTTTTCCAGTTCAATCCGCTCCTGTCTGCCGACAAAAGGAATATCTCGGGTAATCACCGTGAGCATGATATTGCGTTCGTGTAAGACCTTATTGTGCTTAATATTATGCAGCATGGCATGCGGGACAATATTCGGTGTGCCCGTCAGGAAAATGGCATCGCCTGGCACAAACTTGGTACCTTCCCCCATCGAAATACTTTTAATAAACAGATCAATCGGCAAGGCATCCTGTTCCAGCCGGTTCAGTACCAACGCACGCCCGTCTTTCCAGGTCATGAGAATCGTAAACAGTACCGCACCAATCAGAATTGGCACCCAGCCACCCGAAGCGATTTTCAAGGACGTTGAGGCCACAAAGACTAAATCCAATGCAAGGAATGGCACAGCAAATAAAGCTACTTTCCAGACCGGCCAACGCCAGAAGCCATAGGCCAGAATCGAGATCAGAATGGTGCCACAGAGCATGGTCATGGTCACCGCAACGCCATAAGCACTGGCCAGATTGGCACTATTTTCAAACAGTAAAATCAGGATCAGCACCGAGATAAACAGCATCCAGTTAATGAAAGGCAGATAAATCTGGCCACGCTCCAATGCAGAGGTATGCTTGACTGACAGGCGCGGCAAATAACGCAATTGAATGGCTTGATTGACCATAGAAAATACCCCAGTAATGACCGCCTGTGAGGCAATCACCGCCGCTGCAGTCGCCAGTCCAATCATCGGAAATAAGGCCCAGTCGGGCAGCAGCATATAAAAAGGATTCGCCAGTGCTTCAGGACTACGCAGTAACAAGGCGCCTTGCCCGGCATAATTCAGCAATAAACATGGCAAGACAATAATGAACCAGGCCAGACGAATCGGCAGACGGCCAAAATGCCCCATATCGGCATAAATCGCTTCACCCCCAGTCATGGTCAGAATCACCGCCCCCATGGTCAGAAAAGCCACATAGGGCTGATCGACCACAAAATGATAGGCCCAGTAGGGATTCACCATCCACAGTACAAACGGGGTCTGGATGATGCTCCACAAACCAAAACCGCCAATCGACAAAAACCAGAGCATGGTTAAAGGTCCAAAAAACTTGCCCATAGTGGCTGTGCCGTGTCGCTGAACCATAAACAGTCCGGCCAGAATCCCGATCGACAAAGGCACCAGCCACTGATTGAAAATGGGTGTGGCAATACTCAGGCCTTCAATGGCTGAGAGCACGGAGATTGCCGGGGTAATAATCCCGTCACCGAAAAATAGCGATGCACCGACAAAGCCCAAAGCAATCAGGAATATTTTCTTTTGATCAGAGATTCGTGTGGTACGCAGGTTTAATGCCAACAGTGACATAATCCCGCCTTCGCCGTTGTTATCGGCACGCATGATTACCATGACATATTTAAAGCTGATGGTAAGCATCATGCACCAGAAAATCAGGGACAGGATACCGAGTACAGAAGCTTCGCTAATGGCGAGATGTGCGGTAAGGAAGCATTGGCGCAGTGCATACAGCGGACTGGTACCAATATCTCCGAAAACGACCCCAAGCGCAGCCAGTGTAATCACCGGAAGAGCTGCCTTTTGTGCAGTGCTTTGCATATATTGTCTTCGTTTTTTAACAAGCATTTTTGCGAATCATAGCACCGCATTAAAAGTTTTTCTGCAAATCAATTGTTTCAGCTTGGCACAGCTGGTTTTTTTCGCTATTATCCTCGGCCTATGGTGAGGTGTCCGAGTGGCTGAAGGAGCACGCCTGGAAAGTGTGTAAACGTTTATAGCGTTTCGAGGGTTCGAATCCCTCTCTCACCGCCAAATTCGACTTTTACGGTAGTTTACCGTAGTGCAAAAGGCTTGATCCTAAAGGGGTTAAGCCTTTTTTTATGCCCGATGCACTACGGGGAATAACGGTAGTATACCGACAACTTTGTCGGTATATTTGTCGGTATAAATCCAAATCAGCTAAGTTTTGACCAGAAACTCCCCAAAAGTGCTGATTTTATACCGACAACCAGGAGAAATCAGAATGGCAAAACAGTCTAATAAACTGACCGCTAAAGAGGTAAAAAATCTTAGCTTTGATGTGAATGGCGCAAAGAAACAGAGACACCCTGACGGCGGTGGACTGTATTTATTGATTGATGAAACAGAAGCGAAATACTGGCGAATGGATTATCGTCGACCAGTAACTCAAAAATATAACACCCTGGCAATCGGCACCTACCCAATGGTTAGCCTTGAGCAAGCAAGATCCAAACGTGATGAGTTTAAGAAGATGCTGGCAGATGGCATCGATCCAGCCGAGCAGCGCAATAATAAGAAACGTGAACAGCTAAAAACCCTAGAGAATACTTTTAGTAAATTTGCTGCAGAATGGTTAGAGATTCGCAGACGTGAAGGAAAGGTGGATCATGAAACTATTCGTAAGCTGAATAAAGATATATTGCCGTTTATTGGAAAGTTACCGGTTGCTGAGTTGACCACCGAACAGCTGGAACGAGATGTGACTAATGCGCTCGTTGAACGTGATGCACTTGAATCAGCCAGGCGTGTAAAGTCAATTATAAATATGGTGCTTAAACTTCCATTAAAGCGCCGAATCATCACCTATAACCCAGCTCCCGACATTAGCCTACCTCAACCTATCAAGGGCAATCATAACGCCGTAACTGATGAGAAAGAGCTGGCAGATCTATTGCGCAAAGCATGGCATTTAACCAAAGACTTTCCACGTACGAGAATTAGAACTGAGTTAGCAATAAAGTTATCAGCATATATCTACCAGCGCCCTGGGGAAGTCAGAACCCTACTTTGGGAATCGGTAGACTTTGAAAATAAATGCCTGTCCTTTGCAGCAAGTAAAACCAATCAAGACCACATCGTACCGTTATCAATTCAAGCGTATGACATTCTCAAAGAACTTGAAGAATTGCGGACCACTTCAAAATACGTTTTTCCAAGTGTCAAAACTTCATCTGAATGCATGAGTACAGACACTCTTACCCAGGTATTAAAACGATTGGGTTTTAAAGGGAAACATACAGCTCATGGATTCCGGGCAACGGCGCGAACACTGCTGGATGAAGAAATCGAATTTAGAACCGATATTGTAGAGCACCAGCTCGCTCATAAGGTTAGAGACCCTAATGGCACAGCTTATAACCGAACCAAGTTTTTACGCCGTCGACGTGAAATGATGCAGCTCTGGGCTGATTACCTCGACACACTTCGTCAAGGTGGTGATGTATCGAAATTCAAGCCAAATAATGACAGTGAAAATTTAATTCACTTTAAACCTAATACCAAGATGGCATAGCTCTGCTGCGTTTTCTAAAAGGATAAATGGTCATGAGTAATATTAAAGATATTAAAAATCCAGCTCCTTTCTATACATTGAAAGATGCAGCAAAAGAGTTAAACCGAGCCTTGGAAGTTGATTACTATGATGCCAAGAAGCTATTAAATATGGCGTTGGTATATGACTTACAACTCTACATTTTTGTAAGAGGCTGGGAAGGTTACGCAGCCTACGGCGAAGAAATGTCGGAAGAATGGGAGGAGTATGCCGATGTAGATAAACATGGCGGTTATACCAGCCTGCATTCTGATATGGATGCCACATTAGAGGCCATTATTACGGCAAGACTTAATTTAGCTTTACGTGACGGATGTCTGCTTGAGGTAAAGCGAGAACTAATTAACGAATTAATTTTAAGAAAAAATATTGTTGCCGATGGCAGCTTAGGTATCTTTTTCAGCAATATTCTAGATATCCAAGATTCTTTTACAAGAAATCCCAAGAACCTTTTTTTAGAAGCCTTTAAGCCGCCTCTTGCCCCTGAGTTGATAGGAGAGCTTGGTAAATGCACCCTTTCTGCAGATGTTATTGCTTCCGTAGAAAACATCCATATTGCTTGGATTGAGCTCTGGGAGGAAAACACTCTGTTCAGCCATAATACTGTCACGCCAACTCCTGTGATCGAAAGTAAAATTGAAAAGGAAGGACGGCCAGCTATACCCCAAGCCATATCTAGAACAGATCTTCTAATAACCCATTATCAACTATCCAGAATTATTGAAGGCTCTTTAATTCAAAAAGGTACACCCGTTGAAACTCGTGAAACTTTGATCAAGAAAATGGATTTAAAGCCTCGTGGAATAAGCCCAGCCAGAGAACGAGCTAAATTAGCAGCAAAAACTCTAGCTAATTATCTATGGAGTCAAGATAGGGATAACAAAATTAAAATTAAAGAAATGGCTATTACAGTTTATGCAGAGCTAAGCCAGACCGAACACCGTATTGAATTGCCTGATCAGGCCATATCATTAAAAGACTGGATTAAAGAAGTAGCTCCTCCTTATTCTAGAGAGCCTGGAAGGACCAAAGAAAAATATATATCAAGTGAAACTTAATATAGATCAAGTGGAACTTTCCATCTATTAACATATAAGAACCAACAACATACTACCTCTAACGCCGTTGCAGTACGGCACATAGTTAGAGGTTTTTTTCATGTCTACTCAACAACAAACTACGGCGCCAAAAGGCTTTTATCGCATGTCACAACTTGCAACTACGGCTGCACGTAAAGAACGCAAGTACATCGCTAAAGACGGAACAACTCGGATCATCAAAGCACGTCCTGAACGTCAGGGTCTGCTCCCGATGGGTGAAACAACTATCTGGGACAAAGTGCGCGCTGGTGAGTTCCCTACCCCAATTAAGCTAACCGAACGCATCACCGCATGGCGTATTGAAGATGTTGAAGCATGGATGGCTTCTAGAGGATTGGAGGCTTAATCATGAATACTTCCATCACTTCCTTTTTGCCATCGCAACAGATGCTTAGTTCGGATATTGCAGCTATTACGAAAATACGCCTAGATTCTGTAAAAAGGACTATCGAACGTTTAGCTGAACGCCTCGTTATAGCTTTACCACCAACGGTGGAAAAGCCTACAAACGGCCGTACAAGTACTGAATATGTGTTTTCTGGTGAACAAGGAAAGCTTGATTCAATTACTGTGGTTGCTCAGCTCTGCCCGGAGTTTACCGCAGCAATTGTAAAACGCTGGTATGAGCTTGAGCAGCAGACCCCAGCATTTGATATCAGTAATCCTCAGCATCTCCTGCAGGCGATTGAAGTCCAAGCTAAACAGAATCTCCAGTTAAGTGCTGAAAACCAAGTACTGTCAAAAGCCATAGAAACGATTACGCATACGGAGCACGGCGTTAAATTTCAACAAGCATGCAAGATCCTGAATATCAAACAGCAGACATTGGCGGAATGGTTGAGAAAACATAATTGGGATCGCTACTTAAATGGTGCCAGGGCTTCAACTTATTACAGTGAAAACCGCGGGTACTGTGAAACTAAGTATTCACTCAAAGAAGGTGTAAAGCCTTCAGGTCAATCATACAGCTACACACAGACTGAGTTCTTCATATTGCCAAAAGGTATGCAGATCCTAGCTAAAAGGTTTGGGGAGCGGCCATGAGTTTTCAAAATATTTTCTGTTTAAGGCTTCTCAAATTAAAAATGATCGGCTATATTGATCGTGTTCGGTGCAAAATCACTGAATCAGCTTTGGTCGGCTGCAAAAGTAACATAGGCGCACAGTCCGCTCTTCGGGCTTTTTTTGTGCGTAAAATCTCTATGCATCCGCATGTTATGGCGGAGCTGGAGGGGGACACTTTCGAGTGTGCAGGTTCCCTATGTTACCTGTCGACCAACCCTTTTCAGCTTCGTCTCCAAAATCATTTGGTCGTGATTGACGAAGCTCCAAAAAACATAGGAGCGCATTCATCATGAACGCTAAAGTACAAATTCAATTTTCAGAACAATCAATTCCTTTTTACAGTGTCGCAGATATTATCAATGCTTACTCACTTGCATCTGAAACTGCCACACAGCTTCGAACTCTGGCCAATCAAATCAGTAAAGCAACGGCTTTCGTTAAAGCATTTGTACAAGAAAATGATAGAGCTGACTCCTCTGCTTTTGCTGAACTAGAAAATCTAATCATAATTTCCCAGCAACTTGCTAACAGCCAGGCAGATACCTATAGCCTTGAGCTTAAGAGACATCAACAAGAACCCGATGATCACTACAACGCGGGTGATCTGCACGATGCATATTCATTAGCTTATGAAAACACATCATGGCTTGAGACCATGTTCTATCAAGTTAAAGATGAAGTCGAAGTAGTCAAAGAGGCCATTAAGCAAAATACTCATGGCGCCGTCTTTGGAACGCTTGAGCACTTAATTCATATTGCTGCTTACTTGGCAGGGAGCCATAGCAATACATTCGACATTGAACGCGAAAATTATGAAATACAGTGGGAGGCTACTAAAAATGGATAAGCCTTCTACCCCCTCAGAGCAAACTAAAGTACAGCCAAAACCTACTGTCGATCAGACAACAATGCTCCCATCAGCTGCATATGTTGAATCAGTACGTATTACTCCAGAACGTCTTTGGAATACGGTACTGAAAAACCATCATCAGCAAGGAGGATCTAGTGAGCATTGATGCAACACGCTGGGCCTGGACTGCTCCAGTAAATAACTCATCACAACGTCTCGTTCTGCTTTCATTAGCAGACAGGGCCGGTGAAGAACACACAGCGTGGCCAAGCATAGAGCGCCTGGCCAAAGATACCGTGTTGGACAAAAAAACAGTTCAAAAAGTTATTTTAGAGTTAATCAACTTGGGCCTAGTTGAAGATACAGGTGAACGCACGGGACCAACTAAACGAGTTAGGGTTCTAAAACTCAACGGCGTAAAGGGTCGTGAGGACTATACCCAAAATTTAGATGATGCCAATACACCCAAAAACGGGAACATTAAACAACCCCAAAAACGGAATGATTCCAAAAATGGGAATGATCCCGAAAATGGTGCTTTGAATAACCCCAAAAACGGGATGTTAAATGATCCCAAAAACGGGGTGCAGAATCTATCAGGGAATCTACCAATGAATCTCTCTCAAGAGCATGACTGGATTCCTGATGTAGATCAGTTGATAACAAAGATAAAGATGGCAGGTCATGGCAACAATATAGACCTAATCTTTGGCCTACCTAGCTTTGAATTCGAGCTGAGTGCATTCAACTCTTATTTTGATAATAGCGGCCTATCTGACAGTAAAAAACTACATAAGTTCACGGCTTGGATCGTAGACAAGTTTGATCGCTACAAAAAGCAGAATCCTGAATATGGCAGTCAGTCTCCGACCGGACAGCAAGCTAATACTGCTCAGCCATTTCTTAATTTACCGACTAAGCCTAAGAGCCTATTAGGAGGTCCTCAATGAATACGCCTATTCATAATCTACAAATTGAACAAGCTGTACTTGCAGCACTGATGACTGTTTCAAATTCATATGGCCAAGTTGAGAACCTACTTACTGAAGATGATTTCCATGCTACACGCCACAAATTGATTTTTCAGGCTGTAGTTGATCTGGATTCGAAGAATTCACCATATGACGCTGTATTAGTAAATCAGTGGCTAGAAATGCATAACTATTCTGAAGCTGCCGGTGGTGAGCAATACATCATGCAAATTTTAGGTGATGCCCCTTCCAGCTTTTATAACCTAGTGTCTTATGCTGAGAAATTGAAGGATCTTACGACATGCAGGCAAGTTGAAGCTGAAGCCATGAAGGTGATTAATCATGCTCGGAACTTAACTGTGAGCCGTGGTGAGCTGGTCCAGAATGCACAAACTGCTTTTGCAGATCTGAATACTGAATCTGGAAGTGAATCCCTCTTTCATATTCATGATGCTGCATCCAATACATTTCTTGAGATGCACCGTAAGATTGAAGCTGCAATTGCTGGCAATTCGATGATTAAAGGAATCCAGACTGGTATCTATGACCTCGACAAGAAACTAGGCGATGTTGAACCTGGTTGCCTAATGGTGGTGGCTGCACGACCTGCAATGGGTAAGACGACTATGCTCCAGCTCATTGCAAACAATGTAGCAGTCATACAGAAAAAGCCTGCCCTCATCATGTCTGGAGAAATGCCTAAAGAACAGATCGCCATGCGTCTCTGTTGCGCGATTGCACCAGCAGATATTGGAGTAGTGCGTAATTCCCCCCACCTATTACCTAAAAATGAATTTACGGCGTATACAGACGCCGTGGTGATGCTGAAAGAAGTGCCAATGCAGATCAATGATACTTCCCGACCATCTATTGCAAATATCAGGGAATCTATCCGTAAAGTAAAACATCAGTATGGCTCTGTCGGTGTGGTCCTTGTTGATTATCTTCAGATCATGAAGACAACAAAGCAATTCGCCCGGGAGGATTTAAAGATTGCTTATTTTACCGGTGAGCTGAAAGCCATGGCCAAAGAGTTTGATTGCGTCATTGTTCTTTTATCTCAGCTCAATCGTGAGTTAGAGAAGCGACCTAATAAAAGACCAATGATGTCGGATCTACGTGAATCAGGTGCAATTGAACAAGATGCCGACCAAATTATTTTTTTGTACCGGGACGAAGTTTATAACAAAGAATCCCAATACCGAGGTATTGCCGAGGCCATTGTAGGAAAGAACCGCCACGGAGAAGCTGGTACTGCGTACATGCATGCCCAGCTGAAGTACTGTCAATTTACCAATCTAGATCATGATGCACTTAATCAAATCCAGGGGAATACAATATGATGTTTATTAATGGCCAAGGTATCGACTCTACTGTATTCAAAAAGTCACCAGCAGATAGATTTATAAACCTCAGAACTCAAAAAAAGGTAAAGGAATTTATTGTCAAACTCCGTGGCTACAAACGTCCGGACTTTAATCGAATGATTCTGGATCTAGGTCGTCTTGGTTGGACACATGAGAAAATAGCCTTTGTATTACCTGTCTCTGGCGCTTCCACTGTGTCTGAATGGGCGCGTGGTGGTGTTCCAAATTATGAGAACGGTGAAGCTTTAATTGAGCTATGGCGAGCTGAAACGGGTATTAGCCGTGAACCTCGTGAAGGTGAATGGCAAAGCTATCAATATAAAATTGGGCAATTAGACTTATTATAAAAAAGCCCACCCTAAAGGTAGGCTTATACTTGTGACCATAAATTAAAAGTATTAAGATTAAGTTTCCTAGGCTCGTCTAATACAGTTAATTCTGGTCAATTACTCGAGATAAGAACCGATATAAAAGCAATATGTTTTTATATCGGTTTTTTGTTTTCTGTATCTGCGGTCATATGATTGGTGGCATTCTTTCTTTCCTCTACGTCTTCTGTAAAGTCCATAGGAATTAGAATTGGCTCTTCAGTCGAATTAACGCTATTCCAGTGATCCATATCTAATGATAACTGTAATGCATCACCGAGAATTCCATCTCTTCGCTTCATGAATGACTTTTGTATTAATGGGCGTGGAGCTTCATCAATATCAATCCATAATGACTGTTGAGAGCCTTGCTTGGGTACTGCATGGTTTACTCGGTATGGTCGCCCTGTCGACTTATCTGTTCTAGTCTCCTCTCTCGCTGCAACAGCAATTTTTTTTGCTAAAACATCTAAAGGATCGACAGGTTCTGGAAGTTTATAACCTAACTGTTCAACAGCAAACTTTGCCACTTCCTTTAAATCAACTTCCGATAATCCAGTTTTTCTCTTATAACGCCTTATGGCTTCTTGAAACGCTTGATTTTGATTCACTTAAAATTACTCCTTAGTCTTCAAGTGGATAAACATCCCCCCAGCCATCAACTACAGCTGAAGGTGTAAGAATTGGTCGAATTGGAACCAAATGCTTTCTAAATAAATTGTATTTTTTCGTATGGTATTGAAGTTTCCCAGCAATAATTCCTGGATGTACTTTAATCGTATTTGCTAATCCCATAATGTCGATATCAGCAAAGAAAGGATATTTACGAGCGATAAAACTATTCATTTTTTGCTCGCTGATTGCATAATATGCCGCAGCCTCATTTGCAATTTTTTCGTCCTCGTCTTCACTTTCACCAGGCTGAATATCTATATCGATTTTTGGAACAATTTTACCGTGACCCTGAATGACATGTTCTAACTCGTGGCGTAATACAAACCAAAAATTATCAATCCTATCAAAACGTAACGACATTCCAATAACTGGTGAGGTTCCATCATTTAACCATAGACATACACCATCCATTTTTGATCCTTTAAGCGATTCTACAATCACAAAGCGGATACCGTGTTCCATAAGAATACGAGGAACTTTTCTAATTTCTTCAGCGGAATAAAGTAAAGGTTTTAATTTTTCAGCTGCCATTTTTCCTTTTTCTGGACTATAGGCTGGCACAATCATTTCCGAGGCGATTCTTTTTACATGATTGATCCACGCTAACTGCACGGGCGTAGCAATATCATCACAATTAGACTTTTTTGCACTATGAGGGGTTATTTCTATTATCTTTTCTAAAGAATCCACTTTAAAAAGACGTAATAACTCTGACTCAATCTTATTGAAATCTTTCTTATTTTCTACATTTAGCCATGAGCGATTAATCATATCGGCTATGGGCAGACTACCGAATAACTTAGCACGATACTCAAGCTGAGGGTCTGGCATAATTTTAAGTCTAGCTTTGGCTAGATCATATTGACCTTGCAAATTAATAAACTGTTCAGCTGGCACTTTAAAGATATCTTCAAAAATAATAGCTAAATTAGGAGAAATAGATTTTTTATCTTGTAATAGCCTATTAACGCCAGACTCATCAATTTGTAAAATCCCAGCTAAGACTCTACCATTCCACCCCTTCTCAATTAGAAGAGCTGAAAGAGCTTGTCCAGGTGTACGATATTGTTCGAGATTTCTTTCCATAACTTGCAGATTATTTCAGTTTGCGCATTTACGCAAGTTTAAAATTATTTAGCTAGATATGTCCATAATATTTAGATTGGAAATTCCTTTAGATAAAGGCTTAATGCCAGTTAAGTCTCACATTATTTAGCTTAGATTCAGGACTTTATCGGTGAAATCCACTAGCGTCGACTTTTTTATAAAATCAAAGATTTAATACTTAAGGAGCAACTTTAAATTTCATTGGCTGAAAGTCATCAATATGGACTTTCTTAGCTTTCAATAAATCTTCTCGTTTACCATCTACAACCAGGACGGCGCGCTTAACTTGAACTGTCCAGGTACGATCCGCTCCGCACATAGTCTCTGATTCGATAAAGATATTCCCAAATGCTTTACCTTGAAGGTTTTGTATATCGCCGTAGGTTATTACATTCTCAGAAGTCCCTTGCACTCTGCCGGATTTGTCCTTTGCCACCAGGTCTAAATACAGTTTGTCATAGGCCCCAAGAAAATCATGGATCGTCACATCCACCACGGCGGAACAGATCCCTGAGTTCACATAGCTGGTCTTGGAATGCTGAAGTGTAATTGGGGTAGCCAAAGCCACTGAGCTTATAAGACTCATTAGAGAGAAAGCTAATATCTTCTTCATGATGTGAAATTCCTTTTTCTACTAAAATTATGTATGTGATGTTATCAGAGGCTTTATTTCAAGTGATTCAAGCAATCCACTGTTTCTTTCCCAGGTATCAACTGCTTTGATCCCGTAACGACTGCTTGAGCGTCCATGCGCTTTAATGACTGGTTCAGGAAAGTTCTTTTTATTTCGCCAGCTGATCAAAGTACCTTTAGTAATTCCATAGCGCTTCAATAACTCAGGTGTTGAGATATATAAGGTCATCAATTATTCCTCAAAGTGTAGTCATACTAATCAAGCTGTTCAGCAATAACTGCAACTTTGAATTGTATTTCACATTCATTCTTCACATGTTCTTAGTGGGAATGTATAGCTGTAAAGTTCCATAAAATTACTATTAATCACTTTAAAAGAAAAATGAGTGCCATTTACCCTATAAACTTGAGAAGTACCAATAGCTGAGGAACAAGCGTAATTTCTAATTAATTGACTAAACTTTTCCAAGTCTATTTTTTCCGATAAATCCTTTTTAGTTTCAATATCTCTTAGCGCATAAGTCTGAGAAATTAAAGGTCTGCTTACCACCATGGTTAATAGCTCTGTATCAGCATCAACCTTTCTAGGTAACGTCGAAACTACTTCATTGGTGATTTGACGAGTAAGATCGTTAAAGCTATCAATATCAATAATTTCATATTTCTCATTAATTATCTTGGCATTGATTAACGAGCGATCAAATCCATTCTCTGCTAAAGCTACTGTTGAATACCCTAAAAGTAATATGGGTAAAACTCTACCAATCATATTTCCCCCTTAATTGTCTCATCACATCATTCGATGTTGAATTTGGGCTATTTATAAATATTAATACAACATAGTAATCTAAAAATTAAAAAAGGAGCCGAGGCTCCTAATTTTATTCTTCTGATAAATCCCACCAGTAACTATTACCTAAGTTCTCCAGGCGCTGCTGTGTTCTTGGTAGATAATCAGGATCAATCATATTCTGCATTTTGGAATACAGCATTCGATCTACGACCAGCTTACTGTACCAAAGATTCTGCAATGGAATATTACTCTTCAGGGTATTGGCCACTTCCATCATCCGGGTAGATTCTTTCCCCTCAATGATGTTGTTACCCATACCGGTTAGCAGCATACCCAACTTCATGCTTTGGCCTAATAATGGGCCACTGATAAAGTCTGATGCACTTCGACCGGTTGGATCTGAAAGTGCAGACATGATGTCCCCCAGGAAGGAAAGCCCGCCACCTTTAAGAAGTGACTTACCAAAGAAATCAATCGTAAATACAGGCTCTGGATTCTTACCATTGGCCAAGTTCTGGGTCTGAACGATCAATGCACCTGCTAAAGTTTGATAAGCCAGTAGCGAAGCTAGGAACGTCACCCGACTCTTAATATCTCCCTGGGCAAAGGCACGATGACCAATACGGAACATATAAGCCAATGGGAAGCCTTTGAACTGGAATAGGGTTCGGCCCAATTCCCCTTGGATAGTTCCGGCTTCACCTAAGTTAATGATGCTACGTTCACGTACACCTGCTTCAATAATAGCGACTGACTCCTCATTAAAGATATGAGTCTGGTATTTCATAGCAGCTTTATACCGGAAGTCAGCCAGTGCATTAGCATTGTCCTGCTTGTCCAGTGGCAAGAACTGCTTAATCACATCATCTGGTGCATTAAAGAAGTCATTCTGCGAAAGTACCGCCGTCCCATCTTCACGCTTACTTGGCTCCAGCTGCTGCCACAACTGCCAGTCACGTTCGGTAATACCGTTCCCCTGCAGGATCTTAAGATCATCTGCACCAAGATCCTTCCAATCCGTTTTACGGGTCATTTCAGCAAGCTTATTCATATGCACCAGATTAAGCGCTCGTTTCGCTCCTGCGGTGACGGCGTTCAGTCCTGATAGTTTCATAGTTGTTGCAGCAAAAGCCTGCATACGTGCATTAAAGCGGCCTGACTTGGTAGCACTACTGACAATATCAGCATCACCGAAACGGGTCATTGAGCCGGCCATTTCGTTAATCCCAAGGCCAAACCGCAATGCTTCATCACGTGTGGCACCCTGTTTCAATTGCTTCATGTATTCAGGGAGGATCGATTTGGTATAGGACAGGCCCAGCATATTAGCGACCTTCTTCATACTGGCATGGTCGCCAAAGGTCGTCAGCGTGGTGCCACCTAATTTAGATGCAACCATTAAGGCACGTAATCCACCCATAACGTTACCTAAGGTTGAATCAATCGCCCGGGTATTGGCATCCAGAGTGTTATACATGGACATGGCCCGATGAGCCTGCTTATCAATCTCACCATGTTTCATGCCATTCTGTGGATCTGCTTTCAGTTTGATCTTGGCTTCATCCAATAACGACTCAAATGTATTACGAGGATTGGATCCAAGGTTCTGCATCATGGCCACTTCTGTACTCATGCGGTGAGTATGGTTTTTCAGAATCTCATGAAACCCTGCTTCATCATAAGTTCCATATTTCTTCTGATACGCCAGCCATGCGTCACCATCCTTGAAATGCAAAGCCCTGGACTCTTGGTGACGATTCGCCATCTTGGAGCGACCACCTACAGGCGATGCCCCTGCTTTGGCCTGTTTATTCAGTATCAGTAAGTCTTTGTTAGCGCCGTTGGTTGAGATGGTTTTATAAATCTCCTCAAGCATGGATTTAAGCTCCAGCTCATCCATCAACTCACCAGTCTCTTTGACATACTGATTACGATCTACTCCAGCCAATGCATCGTTCACCCATTCTGATTGATCTGTTAGGGCTACTTTCTTCTGATCATGTGATGTCATAAAGCCAAAGTTATCGAGCTTCTTAATATTCCCACCAGCCCGGTTGAAGGCTAAACGCATTTCCTCCAGGGCTGCACTTACTTCCTTGGCCATCGCCGTAATTTCTGGATTATCAGACTTGCCACCAAACATGACCCGGATAATGTCATCAGTCATGGCCTTGTTTACTGACATGCCAAAGCGTTCCTGTGTCTTGGTAAACACATCAGCAACCAATGACATCCAGCGACTGTGCAAGGCTTGGGATTGCTTCTCTATAGACTGGATACCACTCTGATCCGAGAAGTATGCAATCTTCCGCATTAAAGCTTGGACCGGGT
The DNA here is from genome assembly GCF_024129595.1 of Acinetobacter lwoffii. Taxonomy (GTDB): domain Bacteria; phylum Pseudomonadota; class Gammaproteobacteria; order Pseudomonadales; family Moraxellaceae; genus Acinetobacter; species Acinetobacter lwoffii_O. The sequence continues at coordinate 19,622 of NZ_JAMXXS010000029.1, forward strand.
TTAATTTAGGATGGTTATAGATTTCGTTCTGTAGCTGGGCCTTGATGATGGCATCCCGGGCAATGTTCTGATTGTTCTTAGCGATCTGGACGGCGAGATCCGTAGCAGTTTTCTGCGCAATCGCTTCAGCACGTTCAGCAGGACTTTTAAACATCCAATCAGGATCTGTTCTGGCCAGAGTATTTTGTGCCCGGATATACAGTGATGAAATACGATTACTATCAGCTGCACTTAATTTTCTTTTACCTAATGCCTTTGCAACTTGTTCTCTACATTCAGCTCTCATGCTGCTTCACTCCCAAATCTTAATGCGCAGCTTGCCAATGCTTTCACTGCCTGAATTTCATCTTTTGCGATTTCTTCTTGCTCTTTGACATAGTCCAATAGATCTCGGGATGACATCGTCACAATTTCTTCATTCCCGTTTTCATCCAGGCGCGTAAAGGTCACTTCCATATCGGGATCTGCTTCTAGAATTGAAACCGCTTCCCTACCGTCTGCCGTATCAGTGAATGCACCGTATTCCCCTTTGCTAGACTTGGTTAAGTCCGGTGCACCATCAACCTTAGATTTACCCGGCTTCCAGAACTCCCGTTCTAATGCCTGGGTAGCTTTATGCTGTACTGTAGTTAATTCAGGACTATCGGCTTTACCATTAGCAGGATGGGCAAATAAATCATTTCCATTACGTGTAGCCTTTACCGGGCTAATGGTGCCATCCTGATTAATCTGGCGCTGGAAGGTCGTATTAGAAGTACTATTGTGTAGTTCTTGAATAATCCCCCCATCATCCATTGACCGCTCTCGTTTAAGATAGTTTTGCGATCTGGTCGGCGTCCAGTTATCTACTCCGGCAACAATTGAGTTTTGCTGAATATTTGAATCTGATGTTCTGGCATTATTGATATCTAAAGTATTCGATTCTGGATCAGCAACCATAACCCGTTGTTGCTCTGGCTCAAGCTGGTAAAGATCCGAGTCCAATACATCCAAATTACGGTTAGCACTATTACCAGGCCCAGATAAATCGACTTGAGGTTCAACATACGGCGTTCGATAAGCACCACCTTCAGAATACTGATAATGCGCCGTAGCCTTGAGGTATTCCAGATCCTCCTTGGTCAATGGAGAAGATAGGGCTTCAAACTCCTCCTGGAGTGACTTCACACTATGCTCATCTGCACTGAGTACAAAGGGCATTGATTCAATTTCAGCATCAGATTGGGACTTGTAAGCGGGTGGTGCAGTTATATCAGACTCAAACTGTGGGAACTCTGATTCACTCCCCCGGACTTCGGTAGGATGTGCTGCATTCTGTGAACCGACATCACCATAAAGTTTAGCTATATCATTCCAGCGCTTTTCGTATTTGGCCTTTACCTGCCCTACGGTCATCCCATTGAATTGATGACTTGAAGTGATACCTTCTGCAATCTGTCTTGCAGTCTTCTTCTGATTGCCTTTACTCCAGCGTGTGGCCACATCTACAAAAAGCTCATTATCTTTGGCTTTCAAAAAGACTGGTCCACCACCTTCACCAAAGAAATGCAGATAGTAAAGTTCTAGGCCATTCGGATCTCGATTAAAGTGGCTGCGGAAAACCTTGGCATTGTGCTCGTAGTAGTTCAGGCCCGCTTTAATTTGATCATTACCATCAAACTTATCCTTACCTCCCATACGGGCAAAGGTGCTATCCAAAGTCTGGAATAAGCCGGTAGCGGACGATAGTAACTTACCGTTTCTGTCCTTTGGCTGGATTGAAGTGCTGAAAGTGCCACCAGTTTCCAAATGGGAAATGATTAAGGCATCCACTGGATTAATGCCTCGTTTAGAGGCTTCCTGAACAATCGTTTTTGTCCAAGGTTTTTTATCAAATACAGGATTAGTCAAAAGCTCCGCTATTACTGGCGCTTTATGTTCATCAGTATTGATAGCGCTTGGTCTTACAATAGCCTTCGGTGTACCTGTTATTGGTACCACTGGTGTACTGGTTACTACTGCTTTAGGTGTGCCTGTCACTGGTGCTTTTAAGCTGACCAGCTCATCATTCAGTGCACTCTCCATTGCACTATCCAATGCATCAAAGTGTGAATTGGCTTCTTTTGCATTGGTTGGACTAAATGGATTCGTGCCTTCTGCATGCTCTATGTTGGCCTGTATATGAGCTGCATCATTCATGGTATCTACATTACTATGGTCTTTAATCTGCTCTGGCCGTAATCGCCCTTTATTCGCCCATAAGTTGAGTAGTAAGGCCATCCCGCCGTTTGCTGCCAATGTAGACGGACTTAATGCATTTTCCTTTAATGCTTCGCCGTATTGAGCGACCTTCTTATTTTCATTGTTCTCTAAATATGAACCTTCGATATAGTCACCGGCTGAACCTGCTGCAGTAGCCAGCGCGGTAGTAGCTACGGCGTCAGCAATTACAGACTTAGACACACCATGGGTAGGAATAGCAAAACCCAAAGCATCTGCAACGCCTTTAACCGCGCCACCGGTGCGAGCTGTTTGTATATCCGCCCCTTTGTTAAGTAAGTCTGATTTCTCTGCTTCAAAGGTCTGGTACCCGAATAATCCAGAATTCAATGCCAAGCCTGGCACACCGCCTGTTCCTAAAGTAGTGACGGCGTTCCAGCCAATACGTGTAAAGTCTTTGGTCAGGCCATAGGTAAACTCACCTATGCCACCCAAATCATCAGGCTTAAAAATCTCAAGGTTTTGTGCTCTTAGAGCTGCTGCTTTCTTGTCACCACGAATCAAGGCATCCGGTGCAGTGGCAGCCTCAATGGTACCCATGGCAACACCGGAAACAGTACCTAATACGCCGTCACTAAATCCACCGCGCTCACTTTTAGGTTTAAAGCGAGGATCGTCCTGATTTAACGTTAATTCATCATCTGCTAAAAAATCCATCTCTACCTCATCTCACTTTAAAAGTTAAACGTGTTTGACGCTTCTTATCGGTGGCATCCATGATGTACTTGGTACCATTCTTGAAGTAATAGACGTATGGATTTTTAGGGTCTTGCTCTAAAGGCAGATCCAAGAAGAAGTCTTTATCAGATCCACCATAGTTGCGGGCATTGCGAGAGTTAAAGCTCTCCAGTTGCTCACGAAAAGCCTTTTCACCAACGGTATGAGGCCGTAACACTACTGATTTACTTCCGAAGAATCCCCCTGAGGTGAACTTGCCTCCTGTGACATTCTTGGCAGCTCTATTGAAAAGCTCTTCATCAATGGTTTTATTTAAAATATTGCCTTTGGTATCAGTCACCTTCTCAGCTTTTTGAACCAAATAAGCATAGTTGGCTTTGATTGAATCCAGATAGATTTGAAAGTCAGGTTTACCTGGTGAAGTAATACCAGCTAAATACGTTTCTGTTTGCTTTGTTAAACCGTTTTCATCTACTTTGACCAAGCCTTTTTCAATCAGATCCTGACCGGTAATAATCTGGCCAGCAATATCTTGTAGCCCCCTATTATTGAGTGAAGCGGATAAACGATATGAGCCACTTTCACCAGCAATACTGTTGATCATGTCTCTAGATGCATTGGCATTGCCAGCACTAGATTTATAGAGGCTAGTCACTAAATTCAACTTATCGCCTGGTCTAGCTTTTTCCCAGAACTGCTTTAATTCAGATTGCTGTTGTGTAGAGAAAGGATTTAACGACCCTACAGTACCGTTCAATACATTGTTCGCGTGAATAGACTTAATGTTTTTAGATAAGGCATTAATGGCATCAGGATTGCCGCTCAAAATCGCATGAGTAGGTACTACTGTCAGCTCTTGGCCAGTCTTGATTGAGTACGCCAGAGCTGAATTATTTTTCTCATAGCCCAACATATTCTCATGCGTTTTAGACAGAAGGTTTAACTTCCAGCTCACGTCTTTAGCATTATCTTGCGCCGTATTTTGAGCCTCTGAACGCTTTTTACTGAGGTAAGCTTCACGCTCATCCGCTCCCAGTCTCATGAACTGCTGTACTTCAACCAAAGCCCCGCTGTACTGAACAAACTCAGATTCTTTCCCTGTCCCCTTAACACGTGCTAAACGCGATTTAATCACGTCTTCACTTGGGATCAAGCCTGTTTCAATATCTGCCTTCATCTCAGTAACAGCATCTTTTGCATCATCTTCTAACTGCTTTTGCTGTAAGGCAACTGCCCGGTTATTCTGATCGATTTGACTTGATACCCGTCCACTCCAGTAGACGGCCTGCTCTTGAGTTAAATTAGGGTGTTTTGCTATTACAGCATCAGGAGTGGATAGCTCAGTCAGCTTTTCGTTGTCTGACTTATTTCCCAAATAAAATGTGGATACATCATTGCCGGCCCGATTATTTTTGTACTCGTTAAAAGCATTCTGTACATGCGCTAAGGGTAAATTTTCGGACTGTCCATATAAAGCCATACCACTCCAAACATCCTGCTCAGAAGCGTTTGGATTTTTGAGGTAGTTTTCTCGCATATCCTTTAATTTCACAATGGCCTGTTGCTGCTTCGACTTCTGCGCGATCGGCAAATACTTCGATGCACTCTGGTAAGAATGCTGCTCAAAATAATTATTAAAGTTCTGCTCAAACTGTTTAGGTATTAGGTCTTTGTACTGACCTTTGATTGTTTCTAAGCTCTTTTGGCGTTGAACTACGGCGTCATCATAGGCAATTGCACCACTTTGCATTTTAAGCAAAAGGTCATCATCCACTACACTGATGTCCGCGCCAACCTTAGAGGATTGCAATGCAAAATCGGCTTTAGCTTTTTTGTCTTGCTCCGCCTTTTTCTGCTCAGCTTGTTGTGTAGCAACTTGTCCTATAGCCTGACCCAAGTTAATACCAGCCTGTGCTAATTGGCCTGTGTTGCGCTGTGGCATCTGGGTACGCTCAACCTGTGGCATTGCATTGCCAAAGTTGCCCATCGGGATTCTAGCCATTTTCTTTCTCGAAGTAATTTACTCAATACTTCAAAATTAAATGGTTACATGTCCTCAAAAAATGGGTGTGTACAGCAATGAAAAAAAGGAGGCTATGAAAGCCCCCTTTTATACTAGAATATTCTTAAAAAGAATGTGAAATGCTTCTAATACCGGACTTTCGGCCTACAGCGAGTGATTGTAATACTGGCTTTATAAACTGAATTTTTTTAACAATTTGTCTGACTTCATAATCAAACGTATTCCGATTAAGTAAACGCTTAAACTCATGATTAGGATCCAGATGGTATGCCGTAATGATTAATGGATTAGGTGCGTAACTCAAACTTTTAAGAATCGCGAACAAATGCCTAAAGTAAAATGCCTTATTATTTTTATTCGCCAAATAAGTGAGCCGGTGGATCAGCTCTTCCAGGTGGGATGCTATCTTTAATAATTGAGCCTGGTATTCGCTATTAAATAATTGACTCGACTCCTTCCCATTAGTTTGTCTCTGAAACTCATCAATTAAATATTCAATACCATTGCATAGCTGAATGGATCTCTCCATTTCATCACAATCTAATGGCTTAAAAGCTGTTGTCTTAATATTCCCCATATTCCTACACACTCCGGTAATTAATTCTTGGAATATCCTGATCTGTCTTATCAGTAAGAGTTTTCCATAGTTCTATTAATGCTTCACCATTTTCATAGTTAGGTACGCCACCGCGTGCCCATTCATTTATCGCAGAGGGGCCAGACACCGGTAATAAATGCGCAATCTTTTCAGGAGTCATTTCATGGTATTTCTTTAACTCAAAAATCATCTCTTCATAATTAGGCGCGACGTATTTAGATTCTGCTTTAAGAAAAATTAGCCTTTTGGATACTTCGAAATTATTAAGCTCAATATAAATCCCCATAACCCCTTCCTCTAATAAGTTTCAAATTATTAGGAGGCAATCCAAGTCCCCAAAAAATGGGTGTATTTCGACAAAACGCGCGCGCGCGCGAGGGAGACCGCTCAACACTATATTTTTAGCCTTCAACTCCACCTGGTAATCAATTGCCCTGCTTCAATCATCTTTAAGACTACGGCGTATCCAAGCAGGTCAAATCATACTTTTTAAAAGCATGCCTAAAACGCTCTTATTCGCCGTATTAACCCCTTTAATATCTTCATGTACCTTTGGTCGTTTTTCTTATTAAAGTTGCTCAGTGAGGAACTGGATGCAAAATCAAGCCATAGATTTATTCACTTTCAGATATTTTTCAAAAATTACTAGCTTCCATCAAAATCCCACCTTCAAAGCATTCTAATGAGCACTTGAAAAGGTGAGCTTTTCTTCTCAGAGAAACTGACAGATTCTTTGATAGGTTCATTGATAGGTTCTGCATCCCAAAAACGGGTACATTCAAAATCCCAAAAACGGGATCGTTCAAAACCCCAATATTGGGAATATTACCGTTTTCGGAATGATCCCAATATTGGGTAGATTTCAATTTCCAAAGATTATTAGAGATTGAAACAGATTAATGAGTAGCTTTAGATCTTGACCGACTCTTTTTATTTATATAAATCTTGTCTGCATTCTGGCATGTCAATTCAAACTCTTTCATATTCTGAGCCTTTTTAGCAGTAAACCGTACATAGTGAAGATTTCGAGGGAAATACATTTGATTTAGCTTCTTATGGTTTGGATCCCTACTATTTAATTTTGATCTGGTCTTGGCCTGTAACTTTCCAATTTGGTGCCGGGTTCCATGGAAATTACCATGTGCACTTAATCGATATGTAGCTTCTTTTAATCGATCTGCCTTACCTGTAGAGATTAAATCAATCTTCTTATCTAACTCCCTTTCAGCCGACTGCATAAAATCTTTTGATAGATACCAGGTGTAGCGGACTTTCTTCTGAGAATGACGCTGGAAAAACTCCAAGTGCTTTTTACGAACTCCACGTAATACCCTAGTCAGTTCTTTTAATCGATCGTTATAACTCACATTAGTATTAAACTTAATCCCAAACCGATTTAATAAAAACTGACTTACAGAGGTTTGATTCCAGCGAGTATGTTTATTTTCAAGGAAGGCAAAACCAAAATTTCTATTAATACCTGCAAGACGTTTTAATTCAAAATTGTCGAACGGTTTAAAAATTCGGTAAATTGAATTCTTATTACTATCAATTGTCTTTGTTCGGATCGTCTTGGTATTAAATATCACTCCAAACTGTTCTGGGTGATAGTAAGTTTTAGAAAATTGAGGCTTAAGATCACTGAACTCTATGTATTGTCCAAGTACATAATCTCCATAGCGTAGCAGCTTCTCTTTTTTGACAGTTAAAATACTGTTGAGCTTTTGCTTTTGTACCATGCTGGAATTTTTAGCGAGTATTTCTTTTAGCGTCAGCTTACTTCTTCGTGCTTCTCTATAGCCTGTGGTAAATAACCAGAACTGGAATACATCATTCCTTGCCGGATCATAATTGATAACTAAACTCCACACTGGTTCCCCATAATCTGATTTTCGCTTGCGTAAAGATTCATCCAGATTGAGACCATACTCCAAGATCAACTTTGGAATGACAGTATGGAACTTTGAAAAACTAACAGAATCAGAGAACCAAAACTTTGCACTGCCGTTAGAAATGCACTGCATTAAGCTTAAAAGACAATCAGTTTTCGTTGTGGTGTAGTAGATCATTATTCATTCAAAAGTGTATTTTTATGCGGAAAGCATAAAAGTTTATCTTTGATTCAAAAAGCATAAAAAACGCCATATTCATGAAGTAGGCTTTTTTTTAAGCACTGATGGTCTTTCTATAAATAAGAGTTCCTGTTTAAAGATATTTTGTTCAGATATACACTCAAGAGCACACCTTTTAACTGCACTAAAAGTGTAGTTCATTCAGATCCCGTCCAACCTCCAATTTAGGATTGGAGATCATAATTCTAAGATCAGAGTAAAAATCATGCCTAAAGAATCATTAAATAAAATTAAAGGAATTTGGTTTAAATTTAACAACCAAAATAAGATGCAAACAATTACTCTTGAAGAAATCCATTCTGACTGTATGGATCAAGGAATTGAAATATTAGAAATAGAAGAAACTAAGTTTGGTTTTAATCAAACTATTCCTGCAATTAAGCTTACAACTTTAGAGAATGTCACCGTCTTAATGCCACGTTATAAATTATCTGAAATTAAAATTTATCAAAATAATATTTTACCACTCCAAAAAGAAGAGAATTTCTGGACTCAAGTTGACTGGTTTCTACCTGTATTTATGACTCGTGAGCAAATAAATGAAGGGTTCAAAATAACCAATTTGAAAATTGGTTATCAAGATATTTTGTCTAGAGAAGAGCTCCAAAACCGCTTTAAGGAGTTTTTCCCAACTGTATATAACTTCTCTAATATTATTCCAATAACTGTACAAACTTTCTCTGATTCAATAGCGATATCAAAACATGTACCATTAATTAAAGAATCAATTTTAGCTTTTTATAGCGGAATGAAAGTGACTTCTATAGCATCTTTAATTCCAATAATTGAAGATATTTTAAATACTATTATTGAGGACTCCGTTGAGAATCTTGATTTAAAAACTAAAGTTGATCGATGCATAAAACGTGCTATAGACAATATAAAGCATGATCATATATTAGGTGTAGATTGGATTCCTGAAGAGTATGTCCAAGATGATGTTCTAAAGGTAATGAATGAACGTATTAGAATTATTATGTTGATTGGAAACTGGCTTAAAAATAGTTTTTATGAAAACACTGATAACTATCAAAATACTTCTGGTTTTAACCGGCACTTTTTTGCACATGCTAAATCAGAAATTTGGCAAAATCCCTCTAATTTTTTTCGAGCCATGGGGCTAATTCAAGCATTAGCATTTATTGAATGTTTTGCAATGAAACAATCTAAGGTTTCAATTTTACCACCAACTTTAGATAGAAGATCAGAGTCTTTTCGTAATGATGTCTTTGCTTGCTTAAATACCCAGGCCATTAAAAACCATATCTTGCAGCAATTACAAATTGATCATTGCCTACCTTTTAACCCTACTGCCTCTGATGATGGCTGGTTAGGTCGCGCAGCAATTCTCTCAACTAAGATGAACGATGAAATAGTAAAAAAACTCAGAGATAATGGGTGGCAATGTCATTTTTTTGGCCAACCTATCAAATCAGGCGAATACATAACTGTACAAGCTTCAAAAGATAGTAAAAATATAGGTATAGCACTTTTATATAGCTGTGCTACGGACAATGCGGTTTACAAAGAACTCGAGAAGACTTGTGATTATATTCTTTATCAAGGAGCTCCCTACCATCAGTCTTCTTATGCTCATGGTGTTAAGAAGCATGTAGGACCTTTGAATGCTTGGTTAACTCCGAATTAGCCTAGATTTCGATTAGGATTTGTAAAAAGGTATGAGCCTTACAGTAGAGATAAAGGATCAAATTCAGTGCTCAGCCGCTTATATCTTTTTCTGCTATCAACCTTATTCAATATATATGATTTCGCATATCGATTATTAAGGAATCAAATTAACGATACGTGATCTGATATTTTTTCTTTATTCACTTGTCGGTATATTTGTCGGTACATTTAATTTTATACATTTTTATAATTATTATTTTCAATAACTTATAACTATATTCAGACTTCCTCTCTCACCGCCAGAATTTAAAAACCCGAATCACATGATTCGGGTTTTTTTATATTTAATTTTATCCATTATCTAGCCAGAAAAAAAAATCAACTGCTTAAATCTTAAAATATTATTATCAATCACCTTATGCAAATCATTGAATTGATATCGAGCCTCGTTCATAAAAATCTTTTGCAACACAACACTTACGCTCAATTCTATTTTTAAAATTTTTTATTTTTTATCAACCAGAAAAACTGATGAATTGTGCAGTTTCTGTACGCCATTCATTTCAGGTTTTTATTTATGTGTTTAAACAAAAAGCTGGCACAGAAATAGCTTAATTTTATTGTCATCAAAGCTATGTTATGTTGCTTATAAATCAACTAAAAGGAGAATAAAAACCACAGGATAGAAAGAAATAACCAAGTGAACCAGGCCATTCAAATGTGAAGTTAAAAAATAGATACACTGCTATTCGGAGAGCGAACATGAATAACAGCGCAAACTATGCCAAACAGATTAAAAATGCAAAACGTGGTGGTTATACCCCAACCATTGCCAAGGACATCAATAAACATAAAATTCAAAAAGCCTTGAGACTCATCGAACAGTGGAGAAGCCTCGCTCAAGAACTCAAACCTCAAATGCAGTTTGATATGGCCTTTACTTTAGAGGAATGTGCACAAGAATTAGATCGCATCCTGAAAAACAGATAAACCTTATAACCGACTCATATCCAGAACCAATCCTGTGCTTTCACCCTCGCCCATATCTTCACATATGGGCGATTTCTTTGCGCATAGCCCAAAACAGAACTTTTCATCCATCGGGTCAAAATAAACAAATCCTGCCGAAACAGTTTAAACGGTTATTTTTTGGCTTGCGTGACCAAAAAAAATCTGTAAAATGCACTCCACCATGCCGGCATAGCTCAGTTGGTAGAGCAACTGACTTGTAATCAGTAGGTCCACAGTTCGAATCCGTGTGCCGGCACCATATCTTAGCCTCGCTTTTTAGTGAGGCTTTGATGTTTCTGGATTCTAGTATTTTCAGCTGAGTCTTCTTACACTTTCTAGTGCTTCGATTGTGCCGTCACTTGCACATATCTCACGATCCCTTCCTGATATAATTTTCGGCATAGTTTCGCTGTCATCCGAATTTTAAAATGATCCAGTTTTGAATTTTGAGCGTGATCATCTGATGCTTTTGAATTCAAAGTTTTTTGCACATAATCCGCAAAGCCGGAAAATACCGGTTCAGACAGATCCTGAATCTGGATATTTTTAAATTCAAAACGATCCAGACAGGCATACAGTGCCCCCACTGTCATTAAATCTTTTAAATTCACATCAGCAGATTTCAATAAAAACTGATATTTACGCCGTTGTAAGGCATTTAAATTTTCCCAACGCTCGGACAAAACCAGATGATGAAAACCAATCCGTGCATTTGAATTTAAAACACTGCGGACCTGCTCCAAGAATAAAGGCACAGGACTGTGATAAGCCGCATCCAGGCACAACACCACATCAAAACGCTGGGAAAATGGCAATTCTTTTAAACGCAAAAATGACGCCTGATAAATGGCATTCAGTTCTGGTAAATATTGCTGAATATTGGCCACACAGGCAGCCTGCAGCTCAACCCCGGCCAGATATTGCACCTGATAATGTTGCTGCCAGTGCAGCAAGCTGGCGCCCTGACCGCAGCCTAAATCCAGCAGTTTATCTTTTGAATTTAAACTTACAGTTTGCGCAAGGTGATCGGCCAGCATACGACAGGCAGCCGCATAATCCTGCTGACCTGCTTGCCAATACCCTAAATTGCTCCAGGGCAATTGCGCGTGATCGCCCAACACAGCGGCATCAATTGCATACTTGTGCTGGGGAAGATGCTGACGCAGTGCCTGAAGCCATTGCATGGATTAATAACCCAGTTGCGGAGCAACCTCAACCACAGGTTTTAAACCCTGAAATGGTAAAGGCGCACCAAAGATTTCTGCAATCTTCATCGCTGAGGTCACTGCCGATTCCAGAATCGGCAAACCGTCACATGACCATGAACCGCAGAAGAAGACCTTACGGTTGGCATCCAGATGACGTTGCTGCAATTCCTTATTCAGTGCCACCGTATTAGCATCGACGACTGCACGTGTCAGCATTACCGATTTGATCACTTTCTTCGGATCAATCTCGGTTACCGGACGCCAGGTCTGAAACACGGCCGACTTGCCAACCAAAGAAGGTTCAATCGAGTTAAGCCACACGGTAAATTGCTGACGAGTAAATTTACGGTCCATCATATAGCTGAGTACGGCCCAGTCTTTACGTTTTGGCGGCATTACGCTGGCATCGGTATGAATCACCAGTTCGCCTTGTTCGAATTTGAATTTCTTCAATAATTCAATTTCACTGGCGAATTGTACCGGATCCAGGAACTCCTCAATTTTGGTGGTCGGTGTCGCGACAATCACCCGGTCAAACAGTTTTGAATAACCGGCCGCATTTTCAACTTTGACCTGATCGCCCTGCTCTTGTACCAGTGTAATTGCTGAACCGTCTTCAATTTGAATGCCTTCAATCAGCTTATCGACCAACGCTGGTGTACCGCCTTGCAGACGCAGTAACGCATCGCCATCGGTCAGTTGACGCAGAAAAATTAATAAGGGTTTCGCTGGCCATTCACCAATGGTTTTCGGATTGCAGGTACAGATGGTATATAGCACCGGCATCACCGCACCGTGCCAGAACACTTCTTCAATCTCGTTACGATTGATAAATTCTGCCAGGCTGATGTCCTGATTTTTCGATTTAAAGAATTTGGTCAATGCAACTTTTAACTGCAACAGGCCTTTGACCAGACGCCAGCCATACTGCTGCAGGCCTTTACGGTTATTGATAATCGGGATATTGCCAATTCGGCTGCGCGATGTGGTCAGCCAGGTTTCAGTTTTATCTTCAAATAACCAGCTGCAGGCCATATAGGTCCGCACCGGATAAGTTTTAATGCCCAGATGCGTGGCCAGACTCAGGGTGTTTTTCCACAGATAGGGATTCATCACACGTAAAGGTGCGTCAATCAGGCCCCCTTCAAATTCAAGGCTATGACTGTCCATGCCGCGACCTGGAAGTGCTTCAAAAATCGTGATGTGATGCCCTGCGTCCTGGAGAATTCTGGCTGTAGCCAGTCCGGCCATGCCACTACCAATTACTGCGATATCCAAACTGATCATCCGTCATTGAAAAACTACAGAAATTATGTACCATGCGCCAATCAAACAGGTTATTAAAATCTTCCAGAATATATGTTTTTCGTAAAGGCCTTTTTGTTCAATTTCACCTGCTTTTTATTCATTTTTCTGCCTTAGTTAAAATTCCATCAAATCTAAGATTTTATTCATATTTTTATTTAAAAATTTTAAAATTCGCTTTAAAAACAAATAATTTAATTAACCATTTTTATAATCCTTGGTTGACAAATACTTTTTAAATACCTATGATTCGCAGCATAAGAAAACCATAAATTCATCCGGTTCCATTCAGATGCGTTTATGCGAAAATTGTTTAAAACGACAAGAAACTACAGCGCCTTATAAAATAAAAGCCTCTGCGAAAGCAGAGGCTTCTTTGTTTTCAGGCCTAGTCAATCATGCAGCAGGGTATTGCGCTTACTTGATTGCCTCGCATAAGCCGCTTAAAAAGCATAGAGTGCAATTCCTCAATTCTCATTTTGTTCTCAAATAGAAATCAAATGGTATGATGTTTTTGTCTAGAATTCATAAATCTCTAAACTAAAAAAATAAAAAATCCAGCAACTTGTGCTGGATTTTTTGCTTCAAAGAACTAGGTTTGAATTAGATTTTACCCACCAGGTCGATTGATGGAGCAAGTGTTGCTTCACCTTCTTTCCATTTTGCCGGACAAACTTCACCTGGGTGCGCATGTACATATTGTGCAGCTTTCACTTTACGCAGAAGCTCTTGTGCATCACGGCCGATACCACCCGCGTTGATTTCAATGATCTGGATTTTACCTTCTGGATCAATCACGAAAGTACCCCGATCTGCCAGACCTTCTGCTTCAATCAGCACTTCAAAGTTTTTAGACAAAGTCCAGGTTGGATCACCAATCAATGGATACTGGATTTTACCAATCACGTCAGAAGTATCATGCCAAGCTTTATGGGTGAAATGAGTATCGGTAGACACGCCATAGATTTCTACACCCATTTTCTGGAATTCAGCATACTGATCAGCAAGATCGCCTAATTCAGTTGGACAAACAAAGGTAAAATCTGCAGGATAGAAAAACACCACTGACCATTTACCTTTCAGGTCTTGCTCAGAAACTTCGATGAACTGACCATTGTGGTAAGCAGTTGCATTGAATGGTTTGATTTCAGTATTGATTAAACTCATGAGATATTTCCTCTGGCTTATTTCTGGGATTGCTTATCTTGTGAAGCTAGAATACGAAAAATTTTAAAATAGGTAAAACCGCAAGTTTTTATAAAAATGATCGCTTTTTTAGATCATAAATTTCTATCAGTATTTATTATAGGACTTACGCATTGACGGATTTAAAAAAGTCTCAAACTACTTTATAACGTATCTGTGATCAGACGAACTAAACATGCTTCTACAGCAAC
>NZ_JAMXXS010000030.1:0-33770 GCF_024129595.1 Acinetobacter lwoffii
TCGCCAGTGGAATATCTGCAGCCAGCGTTTCACGGACCGGTTTGCCATTGTCCCAGGTTTCTGCCACAGCCAACATTTCCAGATTTTGTTCCAGACGGTCGGCAATTTTCAACAGAATATTGGAGCGGGTGGTCGGCGATGCTCTGTTCCATTGTTCTTTGGCTTTGTGCGCTGCATCCAGGGCCAATTCAATGTCTTCTACAGAAGAACGCGGAACCTTGGTAAAGACTTTGCCATCTACCGGAGAGATGTTGTCAAAGTATTCACCTTTGACCGGAGCGACCCATTCGCCGCCAATAAAATTCTCGTATTGTGCTTTAAAATGAACTTTTGAATCAGGTTGATTAGGATCGACGTAACGCATATTTATTTCCTTTGCTTATTTTCGTATGGCAAAACCGCTTCTACAGCTTTGGTATAAGGTACTTCTGCACCTTATTTGATTAATATAACTGGTATAAGGTTGGAAAAAGGTTGGGGCTAGCATGTTCACGATATTTTCATCCATTTTAAAAAAATAACGATTACAGCGGATGTAAATCATGAATTGTTGTGAGAATAAGGAATGATGACAAAACAAGATTTGATGGAAAAAAGGCACAATACTGATCAGCTTCGGCAAAACAGCAGTTTGTCTCCCTTACATGCAGAACAGCTGGGACAGAGTATTGCCAGCTCCTGGCAACGTTCATCCTCGGCTGAAATCCCGAAGAATCGTTTAGCAGCACCGCTGACGGATTTAAAAAAGACCACTTCTTCCTCAACTTTAGCCCAAGCCCTGCAACATTGTGCTCAGGATTTAAAACATATTGCCGAGCAATCTTCTATGGTGCTGGCGGTCGGAGATATCGGCAGCACCATCATTTGGGCAGCTTCTAGCCCACAAATGCAAAGTGCCGCAGAAAGTGTACATTTTATTGAAGGTGGGCAATGGCGCGAAGAGCTAGTCGGAACCAATGCATTGGCATTATCCTTAAAAACTCAACAATCCAGCTGTGTCTTTTCCAGTGAACATTACATGTCCTCCATTCATGATTGGGTTTGTTACGCTGCCCCGATTATTGATCCCTATTCAAAACAGGTCTTAGGTGTCATTGATCTGTCGACTACCTGGCCAAAGCATAACAGTTTAGCACTACTAGCTGCGGAGCGCTGTGCTACGATCATCCAGTCGGCTCTACTAGAATGCCAGAAGCAGCGCCTGTTTATTCGAGCTTTTTCAGTACCTCAAGTGCTGTTTAATGGCAAGATGCTGGTTCTGACTCCTCGACAGATTGAAATTCTGACCATTCTAGCCTTATGTCCGCAGGGTCTGAGTCTAGATACATTGCATCAAGCCTTATATGGCGAGCGCAAGGTCAGTATGGGGACTTTAAAAGCAGAAATGTCACAATTACGCGATTTATTAGGTGGTATGCTGGGTTCCAGACCCTATCGTTTATTGGCGCATGTAGAGGCTGATTTTTTAATGACAGAGCAATCTTTAGATGCTGGGTATATCGATTCAGCCTTGAAATTATGTACCGGCGTATTTCTGGCCAAAACAGAAAGTCCATTTCTATGCGCTTGGAGAGATTGTCTGGAATCACGCCTGAGCGATGCCATTTTCAAGGCTAATGAAACCGATGTCTTGCTGAAACATGTGGCACATTTTCCTGAAGCGATTGATGCTGTAGAACGCCTGATTGAACTGATGCCCAAAAACCATCCCGTTCATCAGACTCTGTTAAAATATAAAAATCTTTAAAGCTGATGTAACTGTCGGTACAAAGCTAAACAGTTAAAATAGGAATATTCTGGAATATTAAGTATTATCCTTGCTTACTGTGAGTTTACTTATTAATTTAGACTGAACCTGATCCTAAAATTTTTATCAGTGGCTACCCAGTTTGCCGTTTGCCTAGATGCTTGATATCAGCTACGCTCACCTTCATGTCATTTGAAGGACGCGCAGTTTATTCCTCAGGGATCAAATATAATCGTAAGATAATACGCTATGAAATTTTATTTGTGGCTAGAACGGGCTAAAAAAATAGTGGCATTTTTCTACCATGGGATTAATGTCGATATTCATAATGAAGGGGACTTCATAAAAAAGAAACACCCCCCGCTTTTATCCTCTTATGAAGGCAAAAGGATCAGCCAGGAACAGGAAAATGCATGTCTGCTCTTGGCACACTTCCTCAGGAAGTGAAACAGGGGCTGTTAAAAATGTAAGTCAGATACTTGGAGAGAATACTTACATTGAGGTACTACATCGCCGCTTTAAAAATATCTACCACTTGGGCATGGTTGGCTTTACGTGGATTGGTCAACATGCAGGCATCTTTTTGTGCATTTTCCGCCATGATGGCCAAGTCAGCTTCTTTTACATTCAATTCCGTCAGCCCAGATGGAATACCAATTGAAGCCGAAAGCTGACGAATGGCGCCAATCGCTTCATAAGCTGCTTCAGTTACGGTTAAGCCTTCTGTATTCACCCCCATCAATTGGGCAATTTTGGCATAACGTTCAGGACAAGCAATCAGGTTAAATTCACAAACATGGGGGAGCAGAATTGCATTACAAACACCATGCGGCAAGTTGTAGAAGCCTCCGAGCTGATGTGCCATCGCATGCACATATCCTAAAGAGGCGTTGTTAAAGGCCATTCCGGCAAGATATTGGGCATAGCTCATGGCATCCCGTGCTTCCAGATTATCCCCATTCGCCACTGCCAGGCTAAGCCATTCGCTGATCATGGTAATCGCCTTTTCTGCACAGGCATCAGTGATTGGATTTGCTGCCGTAGACACATAAGCTTCTACTGCATGCGTCAAGGCATCCATACCTGTTGCCGCAGTCAGCCCTGCAGGTTTGGCCAACATAAGTTTAGGGTCATCAATCGCAATGAGTGGTGTACAACGCCAATCTACAATCGCCATTTTCACATGGGTATCGGTATTGGTAATGATACAGAAACGTGTCATCTCCGAAGCTGTCCCTGCCGTAGTATTGATTGCAATCAGTGGTGTCATCGGGACGGTACTTTTATCAATCCCTTCATAATCACGGATATGTCCGCCACCTGCAGTGACTAGACCAATGCCTTTGGCACAGTCATGTGAGGAACCCCCACCTAACGATACAATAAAATCACAGGCATTTTCATTATAAGCTGTAACTCCATGATGCACGTTAATATCAGTTGGATTGGGTTCCGCGCCTGGGAAAATATAACTGTCTACACCCGCCTCTTTCAAATAATTTGCAATATCATCTGCAACACCAAATTTAAACAGCCCCGCATCAGTTACAATCAGCGCTTTCTTGGCACCTAAATTTTGTGCTTTTATCCCGATTTCTTTAGCACAGCCCGGACCAAAAAGTGAAACACAGGGAATATAAAAACCGTTAGTTTGATCTGAAATATTTTTAAAAGCCATGGCGTGATTCCTTCTACCATTAATTGATTATTTTATCGGTGACCCTCACCGTAATATAAGTATTGGATGAAGTTAAAAAGAATCCTACCTACCAAATACCTACCAATTTAAATTTCTGATTCTAGCCAAAATAATGAATCTGAAATATTTAAAAGTAGGTTGCCAAGGTTTAGCAGATACTGGGTAGATTGGTTCAATAGAGGGCATGTAAGTAGCGCACTAGGCTGTTTACTACTTTCTGATTTTAAATAAATACTAAAATGCTTTATTCATTTTTAAGATAAAGATAAAAAGTACAGGGCTTAGAAATACCCATAGAGCCACAAAGCTAATACTGTAGCTAAACCGGGTCCGTAATAAAACCATTACGACGAATAAGAAAATACCTGCAGCGAACTTAGTGTACGTAGGAAAATTCGCTAAAAAAGCGTACCGAGATTTTCGGGTTTTTACGATCTGCTTTTCACTCACCGCATAAAAACCAAAACAGCTTAGCCATAAAAGCCCCATGATTGCGATCCATATCATATGGAAGACTCCTGCTGTACGGCTTTCAGTTTGGTCTGGATTTTCTTAATAGCCTTTTGCTGAATGGGCGTAATTTTCTGGTGTAACAATAGGGCGAGAAGTGCCAAGGTCCATAACATCAGATCAATACGCAAAAAAGGCCAATAAGTCGCAAAAGAATCAACATATTGCTGGGAAACTAAATAATAAATATCAATCAGGGGAATTATAAAGGCAGTACCAATCAGGATTTTAAGCTGAATTTTCCATAAATATTGCTGCGGTGTTAAACATGCCAGAATGAAACTGCCGAGCCAAATACTGAAAAAACTATAAATCTCATAATTTGGTGCACCTACAGGGATGCTGATAAAACGATTCGCATAGAGATAAGCCAGCATGGCAATCGGCAAGCCAAGTATCATGGTGATATTCAAGCGGTTCACCAAATAATGTCCGAGATGAAACCGCGCTGATTTTTTCTGCATCTGGCGTTTCAGACTCCACAGCAGCAGACCGGAGGCAATCATGGTGCAGCCCAATATGCCAGAGAAAAACAATCCTAAACGTAAAGCAGGTTCAGCAAAACGTGCCATATGCAAACCATACATGCCGGCATTGAGTGTGGCAATTGCACTTTCATTGCGTGTACTTTCAAGCAATTTTCCGGTAGCTGCATTTAAAATAAGCTGTGCCTGATTTCGGGTAATGGAATGATCTTGGAGTTGGGTTAATGTTATTTGTGCCAGCTGGGTATTGGGCTGCTTGACCGTGATATTGTCAAATTCCGCATATCCCCAGTGTTGCTGTGCCGTGGTGATAAAATGTTGAATTGGCAGCATCTGGGTTTTCACAGGAACTGAGGGGGTGGCTGATGTATTGATTGTGCGAATTTCTTCAAAATATTGAAAGGGATTGTCTGGATAAAGTTTTTTCATACCGGAAGGCAGCACGATATAAAAGAAAATCGCCAACCCGGTAAATGTCATGGTCAAAAAGAACGGCAGAGCAATCACTGAACTGACATTATGAAAATCCAGATAAGAGCGCTGTCCTTTAAAGGCTCTTAAGGTAAAAAAGTCTGTCAGGATTTTTTTATGGGTAATGATTCCTGAAATCAGAGTCAATAACATGATAAAGGCAGCAATCGTCACAATCAGCCGACCAATGGTGTAGGGCATACCATAGAGCTGAAAATGAAAATTATAGAAAAAATCTCCCCCTTGGGTGGCCGAGAGGTTTAATTCTTTTCCTGTCGAAGCATCCAGGGTTTTGACTTCATAGCCACCATCCGCTTTTTGCCAGTAGACTTTATTCACCGGTGAGTCTTGATTGGCGACTCCGATATACCAGTTTTGGGCGTCCGGTGCATGCTGCTGTAAATAGCTGTAAGCAGATTTTAAGGCAGTTTCCTGATTGACTTGCATTGTGGCAAATTCAGGCTGCATCCATAGACTGATTTCATGTCGGTAATAGGTGACCGCGCCTGTTAAAAAGATCGCAAAGAGTAACCAGCCAAAGCTTAAACCCAGCCATGAATGTAAATATGCCATGGATTGACGGACAGATTTATGCATGGTTTAACCTATGAAGCGGGAGAAGAGAAATAAAATAAGTAAAGGAATCAGGCTATAGATAGAAAGCTTTTTTAAACTTTGGATACAGAAGATTCCAATCACAAAACAAACATAAAAAATCAGGGCAGTAAATGCAGCCAAATAGACAGACTCAGCTTTAGGCAAATAAGCTTGTAAAAAGTAAGCCAGATCGAGTGCGATTAAATAACTGCACAAGTAGCCAATGCCAAAGGTCATGCCTAAGCGATAGAGAATGGCAAGTGGCTGCACTACAACAGACATCATATTTGGCCTTGAATAAATCTATACTGATGAAAATCTAAAAACTTAATAAACAAAACTTAAAGTCGTGACCAGATACTGTTTTTTATAGGCCTGCTGATTCAATTTTCCTGCCTTGTCTGCTTCTTTGCCAACTTCAATGACATATTGACCTTTCCATGGCGTGGCGATCGTAATCTGGCCTTGGCCGTTGGTGGTGTATTTTTTTAGCCAGAATTGCGGGGAAAAGACTGTGACTTCAACATCCGCAGCAGCTTTACCCTGATACAGTACCGTAAATGTATTGCTGTTGATCTGAGTCGGGACAATATCTAGTTCTGACTCTGCTTTCAAGTTTTGTCTGCCGGATTTGGCATGATAGCTCAACAATGATTCTCCATAGATCAATTCATGACTGAGCTGGACATCTGTCTGGCCTTGGGTCGCATAAAGCAAATGATCTTGTTGCATTTGAGGACTAAAGCTTTTTCTAGACTGAACGGCCTTTGCTTGATTAAAAGACTTCAAGGCACCTTGCTGCGTTTCTTTAAGCTGTTCACTATATTCACCAAAGAACGCATGAGTCTGCTTATCTGTATCACGTTCCAGCCAAAGCATATGCGCCTGAGCTGAAAGTGTCATAGACAGTCCGAGGGTCAGAGCGATCATTTTTTTCATTTGTTTTACCTGTTTTTGTGTATGTAGTGATGATTTAGCCCTGAACATGTCGTCAAGGCTAAGTTTGAAAATCAGTATTTAAATTTCACAGCAACGCTGTAATTTGCTGGTGCACCATAAAAACCTTGCTGATTCGGGAAATTGAACAGATATTTTTCATTGGTCAGGTTATTACCATTGGCTTGCAAGGTCATATGCTCATTCAGCTCATAGCTGGCCATTAAGTTCACGAGCGCATAAGCATCCTGCTCAATGATTCCAGCTTTCTGGGTAATCACTCCATTGGCGGTTGCTTCAGGCACATCTAGATAGGTCTGATCTTGCCACTGCACACCAAGGCCCAGTTTCAGTTTTGGAAGTTGCGGCACCTGATAGGTAGTTAAAAGATTAAAAGACTGGGTTGGATTGAAGGTACGCGCATCACCGCCATTGATCAGATCTTTCAGGCTAAACTGGGTATAACCAAAGCTTAAGTTTAAATGGTCGCTCAGTTGTCCCGCCAAGCCAAACTCGTAGCCTTGGGAACGCAGGTCACTGACCTGAGTTGTGCGTAAAGTCGGGATACCATCAGAATCACGAAGCGGATAATTACTTTGCTCCGTTCTGAACACAGCCATGGTGGCGGTAAGCTTGTCATCTAGCCAAGAACCTTTGACTCCGACTTCATAGCTTTCACCTTCGATCGGTTTGTTAATGCTGCCATCATCTGCTTTGGTGGTTTGCGGACGGAAAATCGAGGTATAACTCAGATAGCCTGTATATTCAGGGCTAAAGTTATAGGTCAGACCGGCATAGGATAAAACTTTATCTTCATCATAAACAGTATCTTTTCCATAACTACTGCCACTGCTTTCAGCCTGAACGTAGTTCGCACCTAAAAGCAGTTTCAGATCATCATTCAGATGCAGTCGGGTCGCAGCATAAAGGCTCTGGTTCTTCTGCCGGATATGCATTTCACCACTGGTTTTCGACATATCCCAGCTTGGTTCTTCGGGTGTAAAGCTGGCTAAATCTGTGGTCAGCGGATTGACAAAGCTGCCAGCATAACCCAATTCATCCAGACGATTTTTGGCCCAGACATAGCCCAATGAGGCTTCATGGCGTTGTCCCCAAAGCGGATAGGTGCCGCTAAAACTCAGGCTGGCTTGTTGTTCTTTATTGTCATCAATATACATGCCTGGGTAGAGGAAGATGCCTGAAGTGCCATTTGCGCCAGGTTTGCCGGACAGAAACAAGAGCTTTGAATCGCGTTGTGTACGTTTTTCATCATAGGTCAGTTTGGCTGTCCAGTCGCCACCCAGTTTTTGTTCAAGCTCGGCAAAGTAACTTTTAATATTGCTATCCCAGTGGGCCCAGCTTGGACTGTAATTATAATTCCGTGAGTAACTGAGCTGCTCGCCTTCAGTATTGATCAGTGGATTAGAACCCCAATTGACACCATTCGGCTTGTGATTGGTTTCGGTATAGCCAGCAGTCAATAGAGTTGTGTCAGTAATATCTGCCTCCACAACAGCACCTATGCCGTTTTTTTCCAGTTCATAACGATCCAGATAACTGTCGCCTGTTTGTTGATAGCCAAATACACGACCTCTGACTTTTCCATCTTGGGTGAGAGGAGAGGATACATCTACTTCATAGCGCTGCGTATTCCATGAGCCATAACTGGCATTAAAGGCTGTTTGAAGGTCGGATGTCGGGCGTTTGCGAATCATATTAATAGTTGCGCCGGGATCGCCAATTCCATTATTTAAGGCATTTGCGCCTTTCACCACTTCGATACGGTCAAACAAAAAACTGTCCGGATTATCATTATTATAATTATAGCCTTCGAGTGGAATACCAACGCCATCCACTAAAACATTCGAAATCTCGAAACCTCGGGCAAGGTAGGAGCTCCGTTCCGTTTCCTGATTGTTGACAATAATGCCAGGGGCATTACGCAGTACTTCCCGGGTATTATCTAAGGCAAAGTCATCCAGTTGCTGGCGAGTGATGACATTGACTGTTTGCGGCGTTTCCTTGAGTGGAATATTCAGTTTTGAGGCGGTTGACGAATTTTGGATGATATAAGCCTTACTCTGTTCGGAGCTGAGCTCACTCTGTTCTGATTCCGCTGTAACTGTAATCGTCGGTAATTGCTGAGTATCATCGGCAAAACTTTGCTGGGACACTAAAATTGCAAGACTAAGAAGAGAAAGCTTAAATGATGGAGGAACGGTATAAAACATTTTAGTTAATGTAAATGATAATAATTATCAGTAATATTATTGTTTAATATCTCTTAAAGCAATCTCAATATAATAGGAAATCCAAATGAAAAATGAGTTAATGATAGGTAAATCTACAAATAAAAGTTTAATGTAAGGAGTAGGGAACAATAAAATATCACTGTTAAAAAAAGATGTTATTACCTTACTTTTGTGCTCCTGAACCAATTTGTTTATATACTGCACTATAAATTTTCAAATCCTCAATCTGGAGTGACTTTGTTGCATAAAGGCTTCAGAGATAGATCTTTTCTAAGTTACTCGAATTCAAGTGACAACTTGGGTATGAGGTCGACCTAATTCCGTTAATTTATCGCCTAATAATTTAATGCAATACATTTTGGTTTTGACCAAACTTCGCCGATGATAGCCTGACCATTTCTTCCATAGTGTCCTGCCTAAACATTTAACGGTTCGAAGTAATTCATTTCGCTCTTGCGAATGAACTTTTGTAGTTTTCTAAGGCTTTGCATTTTTTCTGGAGGGAACTACCGCATATGCTTACCGGTCTGCAATGACTTGACGGCATTGCTTGGTGTTATAAGCCTCGTCTGTATAAACTGAATCAATCTGTTCATCCAACGGAATTTGATCAAGTAACTCCCCAAGGATTCGTGAATCACTCACATTATTCGTTGTGAGCTGAACTGCTCGTATTTGAAGAGTTTTAGCATCTATAGTGGGTATTGGTATGTTGAATGTAGTTCGGAAATTCTGTAATCGAGCCATGGCTTTGTAATAGGGTGGCCAGTGACATCACATATTTGTAGGCATTCAAGGCAGTTTCAGCTCGTAGTCCGCTCAGCATATTTTGTGCATCGATGACCTGTGTGGCGGTGCCCATATCTTCTTTAAAAGACAATTCTTGGATGCGTAAATTTTCCTGTGCGGCTTTCAAGTTTTGTGCCAGAAGTGCATCACTTTGCTGTGCACTGAGTGCTTCGCTATAAGATTTATAAATCAGATTTTCAATTTCTTGCTGGGTGCGTGCAGTGAGTAATTCTGTAGCAGAGCGTTTGAGTTCGGCAGCCTGAATATTCTTGTTTTTATCGATCCCGGAAAACAGGTTATAGCGTGCGGCAACTCCGACAATCCAGTTTTCATTTTGATCCAGACTATATTCGCCAAAAGCAAAAACATTCGGTTTTTTTGCCGCTTGCTGGGCTTTCACATTGGCTTGAGCCAATTGGGTATGCATGAATTAGCTCTACATGCTTTACATGTGGCACTGATGAAAGGCCAAGGTACACAATATTTATGGATTGATTCAACAACTCTGCCAATTTGTAAAAATCAACGTATTTAGCGTCATAAATCATTAATCCAAATTGCATCACATGGTAGAAGCTCAATGGGCTGGTTTTATGGCTGTAAATTACGTATTGCGATGAATCAATTTGGTGAAATTGCCTGTTCTGCTTTATCGAATGGACATGTTGCTGACATAAAAATGGTTGAGCAATTGGTTGCTGGTGTAGAAGCAAAACTTTACGGGGATCGAGGTTACATCAGCCAAGAATTAAAAATTAGATTGAAATATCAAGGTATTGATTTAATTATTTATCATCGAAAGAATATGCAGGCTATTCAACTTTGTGCATCAGATGAATATCACCTAAGACAACGCAATAAGATAGAAACATTATTCAGTTTATTGAAGGGGCAATACAATTTAGTGACGAGTAAAGCACGTAGTCTTCATGGGTTTCTGAGTGGAATTTACACCTCACTATGTGCATATCAACTCACTCATCAAAATAAGCCAACAATTCAAATTAAGGAATCATCGGCTTAAGCAGGATTCGAGTTAAATAAGCTTTCAAAATAGCTTGATACACTAAAGCTATTTTAAGCAGGCAATGAATATGAAAGAAAACGCTAAAGAAAAATAAAAAAAACAGCGTATGATTTACTCAATGGAATTTTAGATGATGCAGACAAGATGATCCGTAATGATTGGTCACGTGCCGAAATACAAGAAATTTATGACTTGCCTTTAATGGATTTACTGTTTCAGGCACAGCAAATTCATCGCCAAAACTTTGAACCGAATACTGTTCAGGTCAGTACTCTGCTTTCAATTAAAACGGGCCGTTGTCCGGAAGATTGTAAATACTGTTCGCAATCTGCACATTACGATACTGATCTGGAAATTGAAAAACGCGTAGAAGTACAAAAGGCGATTGCTGAAGCCAAACAGGCCAAAGCTTCCGGTTCGACCCGTTTCTGCATGGGCGCAGCATGGCGTAATCCGCATGAACGCGATATGCCGTATGTGCTGGAACTGGTGCAGGAAGTCAAGAAACTGGGCATGGAAACCTGTATGACTCTAGGGATGCTGAATGCCTCACAAGCGGAACGTCTGAAAGATGCAGGGCTAGATTATTATAACCACAACCTTGATACCTCACGTGAATATTATGCCAATGTCATCAGTACACGTAGCTTTGATGACCGCTTAAATACGCTTGATCATGTACGTGATGCCGGAATTAATGTCTGTAGTGGCGGTATTGTCGGCTTGGGCGAAGGCGTACAAGACCGAGTCGGTTTGTTGTTTGAACTAGCGACTATGCCGATTCACCCGGGTTCGGTGCCCATAAATATGTTGGTTCCTATTGAAGGCACACCACTGGCCGATGTTGAAAAACTGGATGTGATTGACTGGATTCGTACTATTGCGGTAGCACGGATTATTATGCCGAAGAGTTATATCCGCTTGTCGGCAGGTCGTGAATCTCTCTCTGACTCTGATCAGGCACTGGCATTTATGGCTGGAGCTAACTCATTATTTTCAGGTGATAAATTGCTTACTGCCCCGAACAGTGGTGAAGGTAAAGACAAAGCCTTGTTTGCTAAATTAGGCTTAAAAGCTGAAGCTGCCAAGAAAACAGCTAAAGAATTGGCTGTAGATGCGATGCAACCTGCTTAATTAATCGTGTAACAAACAGGGATCATTTCAACTTGAATTGGTCCCTTTTTTATTGGAACAGACAAAATGAAGATACTGATGATTACGGGTTGGGGGCTAGGAACAGCGGTCTTAACCCCGTTTGTAGAACAGTTGCGGCAGCAGCATCAAGTTAAAGTATGGGATATTTTCGATCCTAACGTAGAAAGTCTTTTGGCCGAAAAAGTCAGGCAGGCGAGTTCGTTTGATGTCTTGATGGGGTGGTCTTTGGGTGGACAGTTGGCACTTTTGCTGGCTAATGAAATCCAGCAACAATTGAAAATTGCCAAGCCAGTGATTTGCTGTATGTCAAATCCCTGTTTCGTGGCCAACGAAGCATGGCCACATGCAATGCCAGTTGAACAATATACACAATTTAAATCCTCCATACTGGCTGATCCACAACGCGGGATGCAGCGCTTCTGTACCTTGGTCACTTTAGCTGGCGCAGCAGCGCGTGAACGTGCAAAATTATTGCACCAACAGTTAAATAGTATTGATTTAAACTATCAGGTTAAGCATCTTTATCTATTGCAGCAATTAAATCTAGTGGATATCTTAAAAAATCATTCAGTCAAGATGCTATTTATATTTTCCGAGAATGATATGTTGGTTCCTTACAAAGTTAGTCAAGAATCTGTGTTTTTAACAACCCAAAATCTGAATTTGGTAAAAATACAGGGCACGCACGATGCCATCCTTTTTGATGCCAAGTTACTCGTTGAGCCAATTTTAAAATTTTTAGCCGATCTGGCTTAAGCAAAAAGAGATTGGTAGCTCTTGACGTTTCATTTTCAGATTTAACGCGCTAAGATCAGTTTTAGTTTTAATAATTGGGGTAAATTCTGTGCAGGACGCTTTTGATCAACAGCATATTTGGCATCCTTATACCTCCATGACACAACCCTTGCCATGTTACAAAGTTAAAGCTGCAAATGGTGCAGTCATTGAACTTGAAGATGGTACCGAGCTGATTGATGGCATGTCGTCCTGGTGGTGCACAATTCACGGTTATAATCATTCTGAACTCAATCAGGCCGTAACAAAACAATTAGAGTCGATGTCACATATCATGTTTGGTGGTTTGACTCATCAGCCTGCGATTGATGTGTCTAAACTGCTACTTGAGATCACGGCGCCTGAACTGGATAAAATTTTCTTTGCCGATTCCGGCTCGGTCGCGGTTGAGGTGGCGTTGAAAATGGCTGTGCAATATTGGAATGCACGTCAGCAACCACAAAAAACTAACTTTGTTACCACACGCTCTGGCTATCATGGCGACACCTGGAATGCCATGTCGGTTTGTGATCCTGTAACTGGTATGCATCAAATTTTTGGTTCGAGTTTGCCGAACCGTTTATTTGTTCCGGCCCCTCAAAGCCGTTTTGATGGGGCATGGCAACCCGAAGATATACAGCCACTTGAGCACCTGCTGGTACAGCAGCATCAACAGATTGCTGCCATGATCATTGAGCCGATTGTGCAAGGTGCAGGCGGGATGCGTTTCTATCATCCAGAATATTTAAAGCAAGCTAAGTTGTTGTGTGAAAAGTACGATATACTGCTGATTTTAGATGAAATTGCCACCGGTTTTGGCCGCACTGGAAAACTATTTGCTTATGAACACGCTCAGGTCACACCAGACATTATGTGTATCGGTAAGGCATTGACTGGTGGTTATATGACCTTGTCAGCGACCTTAACCACTCGCCATGTAGCAGAGACGATTTCAAGTGGTGAAGCGGGTGTGTTCATGCATGGCCCAACTTTTA
The DNA here is from genome assembly GCF_024129595.1 of Acinetobacter lwoffii. Lineage (GTDB taxonomy): Bacteria > Pseudomonadota > Gammaproteobacteria > Pseudomonadales > Moraxellaceae > Acinetobacter > Acinetobacter lwoffii_O. The sequence goes on from NZ_JAMXXS010000030.1 coordinate 13,438, forward strand.
TGGCTAATCCGTTGGCCTGTGCGGTCGCATTAAAAAGTACCCAGCTGTTACTGGCTCAAGACTGGCAGACGCGTATTCAACAGATTGAAAGGACACTAGAACAATATTTACTGGATTTAAAATCCTTGGCACAAGTCAAAGATGTGCGTGTCCTCGGCGCAATTGGCGTGGTTGAGCTACATCAAACTATTGATTTGGCGCGTTTTCAGGCTGAATGTGTATGCCGTGGCGTCTGGATTCGTCCTTTTGGCCGTCTGGTCTATGTCATGCCGCCATATGTAATTTCAACACAGCAACTTGAAACTTTATTAAAGCATATGCGGGAGATGATTCAGCAGATAGAGGCAGTAGCATGAACCATCTTGACCATTTCCAGCAGCAGCTAGATGACTTGAAACAGCAAGGGCAATATCGCCAGTTTAAGTCCAATATTTCTAGCCAGCCACGATTGCAACTCAATGGCCAAGAGATGCTGAATCTGGCATCCAATGACTATTTAGGTCTGGCATCCAACTTAACGCTACGTGAAGAATTTTTTGACCTCACGCCGATGTCTGAGCGATATATGAGTTCAAGCTCTTCACGTTTACTGACAGGAAACTTTCCCAATTTTGAACAACTTGAAGCACAGATGTCACAGGCTTTTGGACGTTCAGTACTGCTGTTTAATAGTGGTTATCACATGAATATCGGGATTCTTCCTGCGCTCAGTAATGCTAAAACCATGATCATTGCTGACAAACTGGTACATGCCAGTATTATCGACGGGATTCGTTTATCTAAAGCTGGCTATGTGCGTTACCGCCATAATGACCTGCAGCATTTGACTCAGTTTTTAGAAAAATATCAGTCAGATGAATCTATCCAGCGCATCATTGTGGTAACTGAATCAATTTTCAGTATGGATGGGGATGAAACAGATTTAGCTGCTTTGGTGGCATTAAAACAGCAGTTTGCAAAAGTTATGCTTTATGTCGATGAGGCACATGCAATTGGTGTGCGCGGTGAACGTGGATTGGGCTGCGCAGAACAGTATCAAGTATTGGATCAAATTGATTTCCTAGTCGGTACCTTTGGCAAGGCTTTGGCTTCAGTTGGTGGTTATCTGGTCTGTGCGCCAGTGATTCGTGACTATCTGATCAATAGCATGCGACCTTTAATTTTTAGTACCGCCCAGCCGCCACTATGTATGGCCTGGACTAGATTTATTTTTCAGAAGGTAGAGCAGCTTCAGGCAGAACGAGTACATTTGGCAGCATTGGCTGTACGCTGTCAGCAGGGCATTCAAGACTTGGGATATCACTGTCCGTCAACCTCGCAAATTGTGCCGGTACTGATTGGTGAGGCAAAACGCACCATTCAGGCGACTGAAATTATGCAACAGCAGGGGTTTTATGTGCTGCCAGTACGTCCGCCAACGGTTCCTGCCAACACCTCCAGACTCAGAATTTCCCTGAACCAGAACATTTCTGCGGATGAGCTGGACGCATGTCTGCAGGTGCTGAGGAATTTACCGCGATGAACAGCAAACAGATTGCCCAGCGTTTTGCTCAGGCAAATCTCAGTTATGAGCAGCATGCGCTTGTACAAAGTGCCGTAGCGGCAGAGTTGATGCAGTTCATGCAGCAGCATGTAGCACAACCACATTTGCAAAGGGTATTGGAAATTGGCTGCGGTTCAGGGTTTTTTACCCGGCTTTTTATGCAGTATTACAGCTTTGATCATTTATTTTTAAATGATCTATATGCCGAAGTGAAGCAGCATTTCCCGGAAGCTGATCGGCTTTTGTGGGGGATTGGTAATATTGAAACCTTGCCACTGCCGCAGTCTCTGGACATGGTGCTGTCGTGTTCTGCATTGCAATGGATCTCGGATTTAAAAGCATTGTTGCTCAACATTGCGCAGGCCTTAAATCCCTCTGGGCATCTGTGTTTTGCCAGTTATACGGACAATAATTTAAAGGAAATTAAGGCACTGACCGGACAAGGCTTGGATTATCTGCCTTTAGCGGAGGTCTGTGAACTGCTTGAATCCTTAGGCTTTGACATTCTGCTGCAGACAGAAGAACAGATGACCTTGCATTTTGAGCATCCGAAACAGGTGTTACAGCATATCAAATCCACTGGTGTACAGGCGACGGCACAGGGGTTTCGGTGGACAAAATCGTCCTTACAGGATTTTTATACCGGCTATCAACAATTCCAAGATCCTAAAAGCAAACAGTATGTACTTACTTATCATCCGATTTATGTCATTGCACGGAAGACAGCATGAGCGCACAGATTTATTTTGTCAGCGGCATTGATACCGCAATTGGTAAAACCTTTACTACTGGTTTCTTGGCCAAAATTTGGAATGAGCAGGGTATTCGTACTATAACCCAAAAGCTGATCCAGACCGGAAATGTCGATATATCAGAAGATATCGAACAGCATCGTGCAATTATGGGTTGTGGACTGTTACCGGAAGACCAGCAAAAACTGACCATGCCGGAAATTTTTACGTATCCGGCTTCACCGCATCTTGCTGCGCGTCTAGATGGGCGAGCCATTAATTTTGAACAGATTCAGCAGGCCACCGAACAGCTGGCTGCGGGCTATGACTGTATTTTGCTGGAAGGTGCAGGTGGTCTAATGGTGCCCTTAACCGAAGAGTTCCTAACTATTGATTATATTCAGACACATAATTATCCGGTGATTCTGGTCACTTCAGGGCGTTTGGGTAGTATTAATCATACCTTGCTGAGTCTTGAGTTGTTAAAACTCCGCGGGGTTCAATTATATGCCATTGCTTTTAATCATGCAGATAACTCCAAAGATCCCTTGATCGCTGAAGATACCATTGCTTATTTAAAACAGTATTTGCAGCGTGATTTTGCTGATACGACATGGGTTGATATTCCAGCTTTAAATTTAGCCCTGTCTTCTCATAAGTAAGTGATCCGCTTGCAGCGAGGCTGATGTGAATGCTTAAATATTAAGGTTGCGCCACTGTAAATTGAATCTGATAGCCATATTTGTTTAACACCATTTTCATCAAATATAAGTCTAGCCCATGCCCATTTTGCTAGGGAGATTTATGCCAGAAACGCTGTTCCAAGTATGCATATCTTCAACCTTTGATTATCATTATGAATGATCAGCACACATGCAGCATAGCAATTGAAATGGTGTTTGCCTGTGCCTGCAATAGAGCATTGTTAAGTAGGTTTTTAAAGACGGTATCTAGTTCAAAATCGGGTAGGGCAATTCGGGTCAGGCTCGGTCAGTCAATTGTTAAACTGGGTTCAATTTCCGGATAAAGCGACTGTAAATCGGCAATCACCTGAGTCAGGAGCCGTGCAATTTCAATACTGTACTACATATCACTCAGTACTTGATCGGTAGAGGAAAGTGCTAGAAGCTGTTCCAGTAGCTGGGTACATCGGCGGATACCAAGGTGTACCTGCTGCAAGCTCTGTTGCAATTTGGGCGAGCTTGCCTGTTGTTCTGCCATCAGTTGTGCAAGCTGAATATGAGTTTTGATCGCGGTTAAAGGACTACGCAATTCATGGGCGGCGTATGAACTAAATACTTTTTCATTTTCCGGATTTTGATGCAGTTTATGTATTAAGTGCTTAGAGTTTTGGGCAAAGGACTGTACCTTGGAAGGCATTACTTTGGCATCTAAGGTTTTTAAATAGTGAGTAGCATCATTCACTGATAAATTTGGCTGACTTAAAAGGTTGAAACTTCATCTAAGGCTTTAAGCTCTCGACGAATAATCAAAACGATTAAGTCTATACATAGCAATAAAGACAAAATTATTGGTATTAATACCGATTATAAAATCTTTTTGAGCAATTATCCACGTAGGAACATCCGCTCTGCTGCCACCACTTGAATATCCTCACGACGTAACACATAACTGAGCCTCACCTTGTTGCTTTGTACTAAAGCCAACTACTTGGTGGCTTAAATCTTTCGGTGCACCTCGGGTTTTTGCTACCACATGCTGAACGACACTGACGTCAGAGTCAAATAAAGACACTTTATAGGCAATCAACTGCTCTTGATTGGTGGAATGAAGTTGTTGGGCTAGTACATTTTCATCCAAGTTTTGCATCGGCAGTTGTTGAGTCAATCGAGCGACCATTGGATGGCTGAATCAAACCAAATTGATGTATTTCCTTGACTGAGCAAGGCTTTATTGTAGGTAGATCAACTGGTTGTACGATAGATCTTGGGTGCAGACCTCTTCATTTAGAAATTATATTCCCTAAGAAGCTTTCAGTGGTAGGTTTGTGCAACAAAGCCTCTTGCAAATAAAGGCTATCAAGGGATTTATACATTGTATCCAAATAGTTTATGGCCATTAAAAGCAAAAAAGCACTAAAAACCAGATCTCGAGCTAAAACTTTATAACCAAGAAATCAATAAAAGAAGAATTGGAATTGAACAGGTATTTGGAACTTTGAAAACCTTCAAAATCCTTGCCGAGCGATATCGCAACCCTGGCAAAAGACTAGGATTAAGATTTAATTTAATTGTGGGAATCTATAATTTTGAGCTGAGTAAAAAGTGAATTATGAAAGAAATCTAATATATAAAATTTTAAGAGATTATAAAAATTGGTCATACCAAAAAATAAATTAAATCTTTTATATTGTGTTTTTGGGCTAATATTACTAATATCGCCAATACAAAATGCACATTTTATCTCTTAAACACTAAATTGGTCATACCAATTTAGTGTTTAAGTACAATAAACTGTTCAATCTAGTAGTTAAGCATTTCAAGGAGTAGACAATGCTTCAACAGTGGCAACAAATTTATGATCCTATAGGCAATATCTGGATTTCGAGTGCTATTGCGCTAGTTCCAATTATTTTCTTTTTTTTAGCGTTAGCTATTTTTCGCATGAAGGGTAGTGTAGCCGCTACAATTACCGTTTTTTTAGCCTTTCTGGTCTCATTATTTTTATACAAAATGCCAATTGGAATGGCATTAGCATCAATGGTCTATGGATTCTTCTACGGCCTGTGGCCAATTGCATGGATTATTATCGGTGCAGTTTTTATATATAAGATTTCAGTAAAAACAGGACAGTTTGATGTTATTCGTTCGTCTATTCTGTCAATTACAGAAGATCAACGTCTGCAAATGCTATTAGTTGGGTTTGCTTTTGGTACGTTTTTAGAAGGTGCGGCAGGTTTTGGTGCGCCCGTCGCAATTACTGCGGCACTGTTGGTGGGACTCGGCTTTAAGCCTTTATATGCGGCTGGGCTATGCCTGATAGTTAATACTGCACCTGTTGCTTTTGGTGCAATGGGAATTCCGATCATTGTCGCTGGGCAGGTTTCAGGTGTTGACACCATGGAAATCAGTCAAATGGTTGGTCGTCAGTTACCCTTTATGGTGCCAATTGTATTGATCTGGATCATGGCAATCATGGATGGTTGGCGTGGGGTTAAAGAAACTTGGCCTGCTATTTTAGTTGCCAGCTTATCTTTTTCTTTAGCGCAATATCTAACATCAAATTTTGTTGGGCCTGAGTTACCCGATATCACTGCTGCAATTGCATCATTAATCAGTTTAACTATCTTGCTTAAGTATTGGAAACCAAAACATATTTTTCTTTTTGAGGACAAAAATATACAGGTAGATGAAACTATTATCAAGCAAGCTCGTAAACAATATAGTGTGGCACAGATAGCCAAAGCCTGGTCTCCATTTCTGATACTTACAGCAATGGTGACGATCTGGAGCATCAAACCTTTTAAAGATTTATTTGTTAAGGACGGCCCATTAAGTGATTTAGTAGTTTCAATTAAAGTGCCGTATTTGCATCAATTGATTCAAAAGCTACCACCTGTCGTGCCTGAAATTAAAGATTATGATGCGATTTATAAGTTTGATTGGTTATCAGCAACGGGTACGGCGATTATATTGGCGGCATTGATCACGATTATTTATTTAAACATGAAACCTAAAGAGGCAGTTTCGACATTCTTTGAAACCGTGAATGAACTAAAAACCCCAATTTATTCGATTGGTATGGTACTGGCTTTTGCGTTCATTGCAAACTATTCAGGTCTGTCAGCGACGCTTGCTTTAGCACTGGCACATACGGGTCAGGCTTTCACGTTCTTTTCACCATTCTTGGGTTGGGTTGGAGTGTTTCTTACAGGTTCAGATACTTCAGCTAACGCATTGTTTTCAGCGTTACAAGCAACTACAGCACAGCAAATCGGTGTGCCTGAAGTCTTGTTAGTTGCTGCCAATACCAGTGGTGGAGTAACAGGTAAGATGATTTCCCCTCAATCAATCGCGATTGCTTGTGCAGCAGTGGGTTTAGTTGGTAAAGAATCTGATTTATTTAGATTTACAGTAAAACACAGCATTATCTTTACGGTGATGATTGGTATTATTGTGACCTTACAAGCTTATGTTTTCCCGTGGATGATTCCGTAAACGGGTCAAGGAAAAAAATGAAAGTCTCCGACAAAGTGGTACAGCGTTTACGTCTATTGATTGAAAAAAATAATGTGCAAGTCGGAGAGCGATTACCTGCTGAACGCCAACTCTGTGAACAGTTAGGTGTGTCTCGTAGCTCTTTACGTGAGGCGATTCAACAACTGATTACCGCAGGGATTATTCAGAGCAAAGCGGGTGCAGGCACCTATTTAAAGCAGTTGCCTGCACATTGGTCACAGTATCAAATCGTTGAGCCATTATCCGGTTTGATGGATCAGGATCCTGAATATCGTTTTGATGTACAAGAAGCTCGTATGGTGCTTGAAGGTGGTACAGCATGGTATGCCGCACAACGTGCCACACCCAGTGATTTGATCAATATTCGTCAATGTTTTGAGCAGATTAGCCATTTTCAGGCTTTAGGTGATGATGCCCACGCAGCAATAGCGGATGCGAATTTTCATCTGGCGATTGCAGAAGCATCCCACAATCTAGTGCTGATCCAAATGATGCGTAGTTTGTTTGATTTATTGCAAGACAACGTGATGTTAGGGCGACGTAAAGTTTACACCACACCACAACATTTTGAACAATTGCATGACCAGCATTTTGAGGTGATGGACGCAATTGAACGTCAAGACTCAGAGACTGCACGTAAGGCAGCTTGTGGGCATATTGAATTTGTTGTTCAACGCGTACGTATGATCGATGAAGAAGAAGCTCGTCGTCAACGTTCGAGTCGATTAAATAGGACATAAGTTATGATTATTTCTTCTGCAAATGACTATCGTGAAGCTGCGAAACGTCGTTTACCGCCATTTTTATTTGAATACATCGATGGTGGTGCCTATGCGGAATATACTTTAAAGCGTAATGTAGACGATTTATCAAAAATCGCTTTACGTCAACGTGTGTTAAATGACATGTCTGAGCTGAGCTTAGAAACGCAATTGTTTGGTGAAAATTTGGCGTTGCCAGTGGCATTGTCACCTGTAGGTCTAACGGGTATGTATGCGCGTCGTGGCGAAGTTCAAGCCGCGGTTGCCGCAGATAAAAAGGGCATTCCATTTACCTTATCAACAGTTTCAGTTTGTCCAATTGAAGAAGTGGCACCTGCGATTCAACGTCCGATGTGGTTTCAACTGTATGTACTACGTGACCGTGGTTTTATGAAAAATGCCTTGGAACGTGCTAAAGCCGCAGGCTGTTCTACCTTAGTATTCACAGTCGATATGCCTGTTCCAGGTGCGCGTTATCGTGATGCACATTCAGGAATGAGTGGTAAAAATGCTGCAATACGTCGTTATATGCAATCGTGTATGCACCCACACTGGGCTTGGAATGTCGGTTTATTGGGTCGTCCGCATGATTTGGGTAACATTTCGAAATATTTAGGTAAGCCGACAGGTCTGGAAGATTATATCGGTTGGCTGGGAAATAACTTTGACCCTTCAATTTCTTGGAAAGATCTTGAGTGGATTCGTGATTATTGGGAGGGTCCCATGGTTATTAAGGGGATTTTAGATCCTGAGGATGCCAAGGATGCAGTACGTTTCGGAGCAGATGGAATTGTGGTCTCCAATCACGGTGGTCGTCAGCTTGATGGTGTTTTGTCTTCTGCTCGTGCGCTTCCTTCAATCGCAAGTGCGGTCAAAGGTGACATCAAAATTTTAGCAGATTCAGGGATTCGTAACGGTCTTGATGTGGTACGTATGTTGGCTATGGGTGCAGATATTTGTATGCTTGGTCGTGCATTTGTATACGCACTTGGTGCTGCCGGCGGTTCTGGGGTAAGTAATTTACTAGATTTGATTGAGAAAGAAATGCGTGTGGCAATGACATTGACTGGTGCAAGAACCATTGCAGATATTACATCGGATTGCCTGGTCAAACTAGAGAAAGAGTAAGCGATTTAATTACTCACATTACTAAGGCTTTGCCAACTTTCCTTTGGAAAAAGAGATTCTTATCTAAATAATTTGGGTAAACAAAGCTTCCTTTTGAAAAAAACCAACCTTGGTAAGAGTCACCAACATAAAATACACTAAATAACATAATTGGTATGTTAGTAAACTCTATATATAACAGTTATATAGAGTTTTTATTTTGTGTGGTGTAATTTAATGTAGGGTGGGGTAATTTGATTTTTGGGCACTAATTTATTGTGATAATCAACAATAATAACCAACATACATATGCTTAATCTAAAGGTATTTTACTGACTGGTATAATTTTATGATGAGAGGGGTGTTGCCTGGGGCTACGGTTTCTGTTTTGCTTTTTGACGTAACACGTACAAATATAAGCTTTCTACTTTTTCACGTGCCTAGGGTGTGGTACGCAAGAATCGCAATGATGATTTAACACTTGGATCTATGCAAAAACATCTAACTTCAATTTTACGACTTAAACTGAACCGTACCGGGTTTGTCGGAGACCAAACTTTCTGAGATGAGACGCATTGCTTCGCAAGACGTAGCGAAGCGTAGTGATCCGATGAAAAACCTAAATATACCCCTGAAATCAGAGATAGAGCGGTTCAATTAGAACTAAACCCAACTATCGCAACACTGGGCTTTGGAGAATCTCGTCGTTTCTTAATTGCGTCGTAATAATGATTATCAAGATAAAATCAAAAAATACAGATTTTTGTGTAAATCCTGAGTAGAATTCGACTTATTTTTTCTGCAGTAAAAAAGCATCTTCTCACTATGCTGCTTTGCAAGGACGTTTTATGCTCGCGCTAGATATACAACATGTTCGAATGAAACAACACGCCACTGATAAGGCACAAGCGTTGCAATGTCTAGTCGATATCTTGGTCGAAGACCAATTGGTTACACCTGATTATATTCATGGGTTGACCGTGCGCGAACAACAAAGTGCAACGTATTTAGGGCAAGGAATTGCCATTCCGCATGGGACGCCTCAGTCTCGCCAATGTATTTTAAAAACTGGTATTCGTCTGGCACACTTTCCTGAAGGAGTTGTTTGGGACGGTGAAAATAAAATTTATTTAGCAGTGGTGATTGCTGCGAAATCAGATGAGCATTTGCAAGTCTTACAAATTTTGACGCGAGCTTTAATTAATGATGTCGCTGATCAAGTGAAACAGGCTCAATCTGCAGAGCAAATTATTTCATTATTACAAGCCCAACCCGCATCTTTGGCATTGCATGAAAATTTAATCGCCACCCAAGTTCCCGCACTTGATGTAGAAGATTTAATTTGGCAGGCAACACAGTTGCTGAAACAGCAAAAAATGGTGGAGTGTGGTTTTCTGTCGGGTTTAAATCTAAACAGCATGATTCATTTAGGGGAGGCGGTCTGGTCGATCACTTCTAACCAGCATGTTTTGAGCCCAGCTGTAAGTTTGGTAAAAGCGGAACAGGTTTTAAGCCATCAGCAGGAAATGCTCAAGACTTTGGTGTGTATTGCCAGTAATGAGCAACTGGATATGCAACGGTTTCAACGGTTAATGGATATTTTGTTTGATACTGAACAAGTTCATACCCTCAACCAAGAGCAAGATAGTCACCAATTGGCGCAGTTAATTGGTGCTGAACTGATTCCTGATTGGCCATCTCGTCGTATTGTCTTAGCTAACGCTCATGGTCTACATGCGCGTCCCGCGACACACTTGGTCAATATGACCAAGAAATTTGCAGGGGATATTCTCGTTGCTGTAGATGAGGGGGCTTACGTTTCGGCAAAAAGTTTAACCAAATTATTAGCCATGGGATGCCGTCGTGGTCAAACTCTGACTTTTATTGCACAACCTGATACCGATGCTGTAGCAGGCTTAGAACAGATTATTGATGCAGTTCAACAGGGCTTAGGAGAAGAGGTTGAAGCTGTTGACCTTGTATCTCATCAGCATAGCAGTAGTGACCCAGTCGTAAATACTTTGGAATTAATGCCTTTTGAATCACATGGCGATACGGGTAGCTGCGGTATTGCTGCATCAACTGGCCTTGCTTTTGGTCCTGCACATGTGGTGAAGCCACGTGAATTTAGTTATGAACGTCGCGGACAGAGCTTTAAAGCTGAGAATGAAAAGCTTGAAATTGCGCTTCATCAGGTGAAAAATAGCTTACGTCAATTCATTGCACATACTGAATCTACTGCCATTAAACAGATATTCATGGCACATTTGGAAATGCTGGATGATCCAGACCTCCTCCAAAGTGTACAACGCGGTTTAAAACAAGGGTTGTCTGCTGCTGCAGCTTGGCATGATCATATTGAAGTAGCTGCTACCGCACAGGCTGCACTTAGCGATCGTTTACTGGCAGAGCGTGCGGCTGATTTAAGGGATATTGGTGAGCGTGTTTTGGCTGCTTTGTGTGGTGTGGCCGATGTCACAGAACCCGAGCAACCTTATATTTTAATTATGCATGATGTTGGTCCGAGTGATGTAGCGCGTCTGAATAAAGATCGTGTTGCAGGCATTTTGACCGCGGTTGGTGGAGCGAGTGCCCATAGCGCCATTGTGGCACGTGCTCTGGCTATTCCAGCAGTCGTAGGTGCAGGTGTAGCTGTTTTAAATATTGAGAACCATGCCACCGTGCTAATTAATGGGGATATTGGGGAGTATGTGGTCTCACCCGAGCAAAATCAGATTGATCATGCCATTGCAGAGCGCCAACGCCAGCGTGAGTTGCGAGAACAAGCGGAACAGCATTGTTTAGAACCTGCCATCACACTGGATCAACATCAAGTTGAAATCGCAGCCAATATTGGCAAAGTGGGCGCTACGATACAGGCTGTGGCCGATGGGGCAGAAGCAATTGGTTTGCTACGCACAGAATTGGTCTTTATGTCACACAGCAGTGCGCCTGATGAGGCTACACAGGAAGCCGATTATCGGGTGGTGTTAGATGCTTTGGCAGGTCGTCCATTGGTGGTACGTACACTTGATGTGGGCGGGGACAAACCTTTGCCGTATTTGCCTATTGAAAAGGAAGAAAATCCATTCTTGGGCTTACGTGGTATTCGTCTGACTTTACGTAAGCCAGAGTTGTTACGTCAGCAATTGGTTGCTTTACTTAAAGCAGCGGATAATCGCCCATTAAGAATTATGTTTCCGATGATTGGGCGGGTTGAAGAATGGCGAGCAGCAAAAGCAATTTTGGATGAGGTTCGCATACAGCATCCATGTGAAAACTTACAAGTCGGTATTATGATTGAGGTTCCTGCGGCAGCATTGTTGGCTCCAATTCTTGCTCAAGAAGTTGATTTTTTTAGTATTGGAACCAATGACTTGACTCAATATACTCTGGCGATTGACCGTGGTCATCCACTGTTGTCTGCTGAAGCTGATGGCTTACATCCGAGTATTTTGCTATTGATTGATCAAACTGTTCGGGCAGCACATCAGCATGGTAAATGGGTGGGCATTTGTGGTGAATTGGCTGCTGATCCAAAAGCTGTGCCTGTATTGATAGGCTTGGGCGTGGATGAGTTGAGTATGTCGAGTACCAGTATTCCATTGGTGAAGGCGCAAATTCGTGGTTTGAACTATATAAATTGCAAACAGGTCGCACAGCAAGCCTTAAGTTGTGACAGTGCGTCTGCCGTACGTGCATTGGTGGAGTAATTACGAATGGCTAAGATATTAAGCATTACTCTGAATCCTGCAATTGACCTCACCGTGCAATTGGATCAACTAAAAGTTGGCGAGGTCAATCGTCAGTTAACGGCCCAAAGCCATGCAGCAGGTAAAGGCTTAAACGTGGCACAGGTCCTTAAGGATTTGGGACATGAACTGATTGTGAGTGGCTTTTTGGGGCAAGAAAACCGTCAAATTTTTGACCATCATATCCAGCAAGAGCAATTTGATAACCAATTTATTTATGTTGCAGGTGAAACACGACAAAACATTAAAGTTGCAGAAGCTTCTGGTCAGATGACTGACATCAATGGCAAGGGCTTTTTTGTAGATACCTCAGCAAAACAACAACTATGTGAACGTTTATCTCAACTGATTTTAGAGGTTGATGTGATTGTGATTGCTGGCAGTTTGCCACAAGGGTTTTCTGCAGAAGAGCTTTCGACACTGATTTTATGGTTACAGTCTGCGGGTAAAAAAGTCGCAGTAGATACCAGTGGTGTTGCGTTGAAAGCAGCAATTGCTGCCCATCCTTGGTTGATTAAGCCTAATACAGATGAGTTGACGGAAACTTACCATTTGCCAGCAGAAACGTTTGCAGAACAGCAGCATCTTTTTGCCAGTTTAAATAGTCAGATCGAACATATTGTGGTCTCGATGGGTGAAAACGGGGTGAACTGGCTTCACCGCACGCACCCCCTGCATGCTACTGCACCGAAGGTCACCGTCCAAAGTACTGTGGGTGCGGGAGATTCTTTGCTGGCAGGTATGATTCATGGGTTGTTGAGTTCAACTTCCCCAGAAGAAACATTGAAAACAGCAACCGCAATTGCGAGCAATGCTGTGACCCAAATTGGGTTTGCCCTTCCAGACTTTGCTGTTATTGAAGATTTGAAATCGCAAATCTCAGTCCAATCATTGAGTTAATACGATGCCAGAGATAAAACATATTTTATTTGTGCCACATAGTCCCGAGCAGCCGATTAATGCAGTGATTTTGTCCAAAAAACTGTCCAAAGCAGCGACAGCACTTGGTATTTCCAATCATGTGGCGACATCAGTCGAGCATCTCGATTTATCAAATGTTATTGATACGGTTGTTTTTGTAGGACAGAAGTCGGCAGAAGCGGATCAACTGCGTGACAAGGTTGTGAAAGTCATTGGTTTGAATAACGCACAACACGATGCGATCATGCTTTTGCAACAAGTTCTTGAGCATTCAGATGCTTTAGATGAAACTATTGCAGCCAATGTAGGGGTTACACGGTTTGTCGCCATTACAGCATGTCCAACTGGTGTTGCGCATACGTTTATGGCGGCCGAAGCCTTACAACAAGGTGCAGTAAAGTACGGTTATCAGATTGATGTTGAAACCCAAGGATCGGTTGGGGCTAAAAATGTTTTATCGGCAGAAAGTATTGCCAAAGCAGATGTCGTGATCTTAGCAACGGATATTGAGGTCAATACAGATCGCTTTGTAGGCAAACGTGTATATCGCTGCAGTACAGGATTTGCTCTTAAGCAAACGGATAAGACTTTTGCAAATGCAATTGCTGAAGCCAAAGTGCTTGAAACGGGTAAGCAAACAGCCACTAAGACAGAAAATGAAAACAAAGAAAAAACTGGAATTTATAAACACCTTTTAACAGGGGTGTCTTTCATGCTGCCGATGGTGGTGGCGGGCGGTTTGATCATTGCCATCTCGTTTATGTTTGGCCTCAACCCTGTTGAAGGAAGCTTTGCCGCATCCTTAAAGCAAATAGGTGCTGCAGCATTTACTCTTATGGTACCTATGCTGGCAGGTTACATTGCTTATTCTATTGCGGATCGTCCGGGTTTAACTCCAGGTTTGATTGGCGGTTTACTTGCAACACAATTAGAGGCAGGCTTTCTCGGTGGATTAGTTGCAGGTTTTATTGCAGGTTATATTGCGTTATTTTTATCGAAACAGCTTAAACTCCCAAGTAGCCTAGAAGCATTAAAACCAATTTTGATTATTCCACTATTAGCGAGTTTAGCTGTTGGTTTAATCATGATTTATGTGGTTGGACAGCCTGTTGCACAATTGTTTGAATTACTCACACACTTCCTTGCCAATATGGGGACGACCAATGCCATGATCATGGGGATTATCCTTGGGAGTATGATGTGTATTGATGTTGGGGGGCCAATAAATAAAGCGGCTTATGCCTTTACGGTGGGCTTACTTACGTCACAAACATACGGACCGATGGCGATTACCATGGCTGCGGGTATGGTACCGCCATTGGGTATGGCAATTGCAACTTTTCTGGCAAAGCATAAATTTGCCAAACCTGAGCAAGATGCAGGGAAGGCTGCTGTAGTTCTGGGCCTATGTTTCATTTCGGAAGGGGCTATTCCGTTTGCTGCCAAAGACCCGATTCGAGTGCTTCCATGCGCGATCGCAGGTGGTGCTGTAACTGGGGCTTTGGTTGCATTATTTAAATGTGAACTAGTCACTCCTCATGGCGGTGTAATGGTACTGATCATTCCGAATGCGATGAATTATCCATTAAAATATTTATTGGCGATTGCGATTGGAAGTGTGGTGACTGGTGTAGCTTATGCCGTGATAAAACAACGGTTAGAGTAAGCCCTTCATAGAAGCTTTGTGAAGGCTATTTAGTGCAATAAATGAATATTATGCTCAATCCTATTTTGGATCAGTTGGAGAGTCTCTGCTTGAATTTGTCCAGGTAATAGGTCATGAGCGATATTGCTGAATCGGATTGCAACCTTACAAATCGAGCCAATAATTTCATCGACTTCTTGGACACAAAGTTCCGCTTCCTGAGTACCAAGTTTCACAAGAGCTTGTCGAGGAATATTCAGTGCCTCACCCATGATATCCATTTGATGTGCAGGAAATTCTAAACCTTTACTGATCGCTTCTGCACTGTATTCAAAGGCGATTAATGGCCGACCTGTGATTGCGGTTGAGGAGACCAATGTACCCCAAAGCCAATATTCACCCCATCCATTGTAGTAAACATTAAGTTTTTGAGCATGGATTTATTTCCTTTTGATACGTTGGCGAGCACTACTGTTCTGAAATGACAGCTTTGTCCGTTATAATTGTATAAACATTTTTGGTTTCTGGTAATTATGTCCTCATTGATCAATTTTCTATCTCGCTTTAGTACTGCAACTCTTCAGCGCAGTCTGAGCTATGCTAAACACATTGATAGAGAAACAATTGAGTTCTTTGAAGAAAATGATGATGTCACGATGTATGCTCAAATTGAAGGGACAGATTATTACGATACTGCGATTACCTATAATCCCCAAAAAGACCGTTTAATCGATGACGACTGCACTTGTCCGGTTGGATATAACTGTAAACATGCTGCTGCTTTAGCGCGATTATTCTTTCAAGAATATCGTCAGGAATTTCAACAGCGTTATGCTGAATCTCAATCCTCGCAGGGAATCGCAAAACGCCAACGGGGGGATGATCAGGCGCAGCGCTGGTTGAATGATTTTAAACGGTATTTACAACAGACTGAACCAGAGCAATCTGTCAAAACAAACAATTATTTAATTTACCTGCTAGATCAGTCTGTCAGCTTAAAGAAATTGACAGTTGATGTTCAGAAGGCCAGACGCAATAAAAACGGCTCAATTGCGGGGGAAAGTTATTATACCCAATATGAAAATATCACCAGAAAGCATCTGACTTTACCTGAACAAAAACGACAATTATTTAACCAGATTTATTATTACGCCAAAATAAACAGCGACGAACGCTTTTATCAAAGCAATCTTGATATCTCAAGCATTTTATTGGAGCATTTCAAATCTTTTATTCAAAGTGGCGATGTGTACTGGAAAAAAAAGAGCCATACTGCACTTCAATGGTCAGAACAAGGCTATCACATCGAACTGATCTGGCAACAAGGTGTAAACAAACAGACAGAGCATTTAAACATTGAATTGGTCAATGGTGATATTCGACTCGATTTAAAATCAAATCCTCATATTCAGATTCTCGCGAGCCATCCACCATGTTATGTGGATATTCAACAGAACACGGTGGGCCAGTTATATGGTGAATATACGGCAAATCTTCTGTACCATTTTTTACAGATGCCTGATCTTCCAGCTAAGCTCTTGCCAGAGTTTGAGAAACTGACTCATCAATATTCAGACGTGAAAAATCTGCCTCAGCCCGAGTCTATTCAGCATATTGATGTCCTTGAGGGAAGTCCCCAGCCAATTTTACGCTTCGGTGTTTTAGATAAATTTGATTGGAAATGGGAAGAGTCTGTTTGTGCCGAAATTGAATTCTCCTATGCAGGTGGGCGAATAAAAGCAGGTACATCAGGTGACAGTTTTATTGGTGAGCAGCATGGCAAAATGGTGCGACAGCTTCGGGACTTAGTTCAGGAACAACAGTCAATCCAGCGTTTACAGCTATTGGTCGAATCACTGAAGTGGGTGAAAGATCTTAGTTATGACCAGCAATTAAAACTGGATAAACAACGTCTTGATTCTATGGTTTTTGCTTTCTATGGAGACTGGATCAAACAGCTCATGCCCATCAATCAAATTGAGTTGATGGGCTGGCAGATAGAGCATCTGGAAAACAGCCCCTTTAACCTGCAATATGTCGAAAATTTAAATATTTCTATCACTGAATCTGAAGGTCAGCAGGACTGGTTCAATATCGGGGCGACGGTTCAAGACAGTGCAGGTAATTCTTATAATTTGCTTGATGCGCTCGTAGCTTTGGTGCGAGTAAATCCTGATTTACTTGATCCGCGGACGTTTATTCATCTGCATGACAGTCAAATTTTCACCGTGAAAACTGCAGTTGATCAACCTGATTTGGCTCTATCCGCTAGGGATATTAAGCCGGTATTGTTACATCTGCAGAGCATTTTACAGCAAGAAGAGCGCAGTATTGATCGCTATGATGCGAGTCAATTATTAGAATTGCAGCATAATCTTGGGATGACATGGCAGGTCAGTGATCGCCTGCAGCAATTTGTACAGAAATTCAAACAAGGCTATCAGCAACAACTGCCGACACCACAAGGTTTTCAGGGGGAGTTGCGTCCATACCAGCAGCAGGGCTTAGGCTGGTTACAGTTTTTAAGGGAAACCCAGCATGGCGGGATTCTGGCAGATGATATGGGCTTGGGGAAAACAGCACAAACTTTAGCCCATTTACTCATGGAAAAGCAGGCTGGATATTTGCAGGACAGTCCCGCCTTAATTGTTGCACCCACATCGCTGATGCATAACTGGTTCAAAGAAGCGGAAAAATTTACCCCTGAGCTCAAGGTACTGCTGCTACAAGGCCCCGACCGCCATCAGTATTTTGAGCAGATTTCACACTATGACATTGTGTTAACCACCTACCCGCTCTTGGCGAGAGATGAAGAGCAACTGAAGCAATATGAATATCATCAACTCATTCTGGATGAAGCGCAGAATATTAAAAATCCGCGTGCCAAAGCTGCACAGGTAGTACGGCAATTAACAGCGCGACATCGTCTATGTCTAACTGGTACACCTATGGAAAATCATTTGGGTGAGCTGTGGGCACTATTTTATTTTCTAATGCCAGGATTTTTATATTCACAAGAAATCTTTAATAAAAAGTACCGCTATCCTATTGAAAAACGCGGCGATCAGCAGTTAAGGCAAAAGTTGGTAAACCGCATTAAACCCTTTATTTTACGTCGCTTGAAAACTGACGTTGCCAAGGAATTGCCTGAAAAAACCACGATTGAAGTCAATATTGACATGAATGAGCAGCAATCCAAGCTATATGAGGCTGTTCGCGCCACGATGCAGGCAAATATTCAGAAAATTGTGGCAGAAAAAGGCTTTAAGCGTAGTCAAATCCAAATTTTAGATGCCTTGCTGAAGCTGCGTCAGGTCTGTTGTCATCCTAGCTTGCTGAAACTGGATTCAGTTAAAACCGGGCAGGCGTATTCTGCCAAACTTGAACAGTTGATGGATATGGTCGTTCCAATGGTGGAGGAGGGGCGAAAAATTCTTATTTTCTCTCAGTTTACCTCAATGTTGGAACTGATTGAACAACAGCTCTATCACGCAGAAATTGGCTATGTGAAGCTGACTGGAAAGACCAAAAAGCGAGATGAAGTCATTACAGCATTTCAGTCTGGACAAGTGCCGGTATTTTTAATCAGTCTGAAAGCAGGAGGGGTCGGTCTGAATCTAACTGCCGCAGATACGGTCATTCACTATGATCCATGGTGGAACCCTGCTGCTGAAGATCAAGCTTCAGATCGTGCATGGCGGATTGGACAGGACAAGCCGGTATTTGTGTATAAGCTGATTACCAATAAAAGCATAGAAGAAAAAATTATTGCCTTGCAGCAGAATAAAGCAGAACTGGCACAGTCTATTCTAAGTACCGATCATGAGGGCGAAGCGAAACTGACGGAAAATGATGTGATGAAATTGTTTGAGAAATTTTAGCTTGGTTACAGGTTTCCTCTAATCATCTGTAAGTATCTGAAAGTCTGGATGCAATTTTTTCCAATGTTCTCTTAATTTTTCTTTATGAACAGAAATCATAGGTAAGTCTAGTAATAGCGCTGGCCATACTGACCGTGCTTTGTCCATAATGGCGTGAAGTTGTTTTTCAATAACACGCCATGGAACACCGACTTTTTCAGCCCATTGTTCAAAGTGTTTCATCTCAGCTAAATACCAATCTTTATTTTTGGCAAGATTCAATGCGAAATGACGCTCATTTTCAACATATACACTAGTCATCAATATATCGTATGCGGGAGATAATCTTGGTGTTCTTTTGTCCTGATAAATCATACTCCAGTTTTTTAAGTGTGCATCTCCATTGGCGAGCAAAATGCTGACAAGTAAGCGGCTGGCAAATTGCTGAATATCAAGAATTTTGTTATCTGAAAATTGATAAATGATCTTTCCTATCTGCTCATAATTTGTGGTGCTGTATTTCTGCTGTGGATATGCACCGAAGATCTGAGCAAAGTCTTCGATGTGAATAAGCTCTGTAGTATCAGCAGTACTCTGTCTATCAAATCTTTTGATTGCAAAAGCATATTGCTCTTGGGGTAAATTTAATGGTGGAAGGTTTTGTAAGAGTGCCATATCCACCAAGCGAATCTCAGGGACATCTATTCCGACCATTTTGGCAAGGCTCATCATAGAATATTCATTTAGCGGAACAAAAGCATGTCTGGAAGAAGGAGTTTTGATAATCCAGTCCCCGAGTAGAGACGATTCCGTTGCCTGGACTAGTGTAAAACGCCCATCTTTGGCTTTCATGGAAAACTTCATTTGGACGCCGGCCAAGGAAAACTTATTATCTGTTCGAATCTCTTGCTTTAAGATCTGATCTGGATTAGAGATCTGCAGTTTGAATTTTATTTCATCTGGAATTTCTTCTGGATCTAATGGAGTCGCAATGAGTGCTCCAGGTAAATCATGACCTAAAGCTGCCAATAACTGAAATTCATTGTCTATATGTACTTTGAGGCTTTGTGCAATCAGTTCGCGTAATGCACCTTCTGGTAGCAAGTTTGATAGCAAGGGATGTAAACGCTGATGTGTAACATAGGTCTTTTCTAAAATTTTATCCACTTGAGGATACAAGGGGGAAGTCAGCAGGCTCAAGGTCGGGCGTTGCTGATCAGAGCGGAAAGAATCTGTAAAAACCAGAATATTTTTTCCGCTCTGAAATCCTGCCAAGTATCCAACGATACCGTGATGTAATGTTAATTTCAGGACGGCAACAGTATTCATGGTTCCTCTCCTCCGAGAAGACCCTTCCATGGGTTAGTCATTAAGTCATCCTGATCTTCAATAGTGACTTTAATTTCATCATTCAATAATTGTCTGATCAAATGAACCTTATCATCAGGGATGAGCATCAGTTGAGCATTTAATCCTGCCGCTATAATTTCTAAGGTCTCTAATCGAGGGTTGCCCTGACTTTCCAGTTTTTGGTACTGCTGTCTTGAAATGCCTGTACGGGATTGCATATCAACTTGCTTTAAGCCCAATTGGGTTCGTCTTTTTTTGATTTGCTGAAGTAAAGACTTATTCATTGTAGATGCATTTATTGCTTTTAGGTTCTGTAAGAAACATATTAGTTTCTTTTTTTTTGAAAAGCAATTTATGACTTTATCATTTCGATCGGCTTTGTTGCACAAAGATTTGAAATGCAAAGCGCCCCTAATTGAGCCAAATTTAAGGCGTAACTTGGGTAAGTGGTCGACCTAATTCCG
>NZ_JAMXXS010000031.1:0-32871 GCF_024129595.1 Acinetobacter lwoffii
CGAGGCATAGCGAATAGTAAAATTGGGTTTGGCGATTTGATTTTACTACTTCGCTATTTTTTTAAGCTAAAAGTGTCAACACACCCTAATTTTCAGCCCTTCAAATACAAAAAAGCGAGGCATTGACCTCGCTTTTTGATGCATAGCCTGAATCTGAATTAGTGGCCATGCGCTGCATTTGAGCTGTGCTCGGCATTATCCATATTGGCATGTTCTTCAGCTGACATATTGTGTTCAGCGGCTGTCGTACCTGTAGGAGCCACATTGGCAGCTTCACGTGCTTCACGATCTGCCTGAGCTTTGGCAAGCGCTTCTGGAGACATCGTTGGTGCATTTTTAAAAGCATGCTGCTGGGTAGTCTGTTTATTTTGCTGGCTTGGCATGTAATCCGGTTCATTACTTATCGCGAGCCAAAAAATAAGCATGAATAATCCACCTAAAATACAGAAGATAATAAGTGCTTTCCAACCCCAAGGAGATTTTTCAGGTGAACTGTGATCAGTCATAGGTTTTACCCACGTGGATACCAAACTTATGTAACTTTATAACATAAATTGATCAAAAAGCAGATCGAAATCTGTCATCAGATGAGTCTATCCAGTGCTTAAGCCCAATCTGGATCATAAAAAAAGAGGAAACACGTTCCTCTTTTTATTTAAGTGCTCAAATTATTGAATCGGCTGGGCATGTGCTGCACGATCTCTGAGGAGTTGTGGGGCTTTGAAGCGTTCGCCATATTTATTTTCAAGTACTTTGGCACGGGTCACGGCTTTGGCTAAACCATACTGATTCAGGAATTGTACTGCACCGCCCGTCCAGGCGGCAAAGCCAATGCCAAAAATGGAACCGACATTGGCATCGACCACAGATTCCAAAACACCTTCTTCCAGACAGCGAACCGTATCCAGTGCCTGTACAAACAGGAAGCGATCAATCATTTCCTGTTCAGAAATATCGTTGTCTTTTTTCCAGTGGCTAAGACCAGACCAGAGCTGCTTTTTGGCATTGGCCGGATAATCATAAAAACCTGCGCCTGCAGCCTTACCTTTACGGTTAAATTCGTGAATCATGCTGTGAATCACATCATCCGCAGGTGATTTAGGGATGGTCTGACCTTGTGCTTCTAAAGCTTTATATCTTTCATTGGCTACATGTTCAGATAAGGTCAAGGACACTTCATCCTGAATCGCCAACGGGCCCACTGGCATACCGGCTTTGAGTGCAGCCATTTCAATTCGTGCCGGATGTACACCTTCTGCCAGCAGGCGTAAACCTTCCTGTATAAAGGTACCAAACACGCGGCTAGTAAAGAAACCACGGCTGTCATTCACCACAATCGGTAATTTGCCAATCTGCTGCACGAAATCGAAAGCTTTGGCCAGCGTTTCTGCCGAGGTATTTTTACCTTTGATAATTTCCACCAGCTGCATTTTATCGACCGGACTGAAGAAATGCAGGCCGATAAAGTTCTGATCATTTCTTGAAGCCTGGGCTAACTCTGTGATCGGCAGGGTCGAGGTATTCGAAGCCATTACGCCGTTGCTGGCAAGATATTGTTCTGCCTCTTGTGTAACTTGAGCCTTGAGTGCGGGATTTTCAAATACGGCTTCAATGATCAGGTCGCAACCGGCTAGATCTTCATTCGATGCAGTTGTTTGAATCAGGCTTAAAAAATGATCTCGTTTCTCGGCTGATAAACGCCCTTGAGCGACTTTTTTATCCAGCAGTTTCTGGCTATAGGCTTTGCCTTTTCCAGCCGCTTCTAATGAAATATCTTTCAGAACTACTGGAATGCCTGTGCTGGCAGTCGCGTAGGCGATCCCAGCACCCATCATGCCCGCACCTAGAATACCGACTTTCGTGGCTTTCCATCTTTCAATACCTTGAGGGCGACTGGCACCGGACTTGATCGCATTCAGGCCATGCCAGAAGGTGCCAATCATATTTTTAGAAATTTGACCGATGGCAAGATAAGTAAAGTAACGTGATTCAATGGTCAGGGCTGTATCGACATCGACCTGTGCACCTTCTACTGCAGCCGACATGATCGCTTCAGGTGCAGGGTAGCAGCCTTTGGTTTTATCGCGCAGCATCGCCGGAGCGATTGCCAGCATCTGGGCAACTGCTGGTGTCGAAGGGCTACCACCCGGAATTTTATAGCCTTTTACATCGAATGGCTGCTGAGATTTTGGATTGGCTTTGATCCAGGCAATGGCCTTTTTCAACAGTTCATCGGTACTGTCTGTGAGATCGTGAATCAACCCTAAAGATCTGGCTTTATCGACTCCAAACTGTTTGCCTTCCATCAATAAAGGAAGGGCATTTTGCAGACCGAGCAGGCGGATGCTACGGACGATACCACCGCCACCTGGTAATAAACCCAGTGTGACTTCAGGCAGGCCAAATTTGCTTTTAGGGTCATTCAGGGCAATACGGTGATGGGCACACAGGGCAATTTCCCAGCCACCGCCAAGCGCCGTACCATTCAGTGCAGCAACCACAGGAATACCGCGAGTTTCAATATAGCGTAGTTTGGCTTTCATCTCTTCAATCATATTGAAGAATTCAGTTGCATGTTCAGGAGTAGCTTGAATCAGTTCATCCAGATCACCGCCAGCAAAGAAAGTTTTTTTCGCTGAACGGAAAATAATCCCGGCAATATCTTCATCTGCTTGTAACTGGGCAACGACTTCATTCAGTGCCGTGCGAAAGTCGGCATTCATGGTATTGGCAGACTGGTTTGGAGAATCAAACGTTAAAATAACAATATTATCTTCATTTTTTTGATATTGAATTGCGCTCATTATTTTTCTCCTTATACCAGTTCAATAATGGTTGCGATGCCCATACCGCCACCCACACAAAGTGTAGCCAGACCCCGCTTTTTGCCCTGGCGTTCTAACTCATCCAGTAATGTCCCTAAAATCATCGCACCAGTTGCACCGAGTGGATGTCCCATGGCAATTGCACCGCCGTTGACATTCACCTTAGCAGAATCAACCTTCATTTCATTGATAAAGCGCATCACCACGGCAGCAAAAGCTTCATTGACTTCAAACAGGTCAATATCATCAATTGTTAAACCGGCTTTCGCCAAGGCCTTACGAGCAGCCGGGGCAGGGCCGGTCAGCATAATAGTTGGATCTGCACCAACCAGTGCCGTCGCCAGTACTTTGGCACGTGGCTTCAGACCTTGTTCTTTTACTGCTTGTTCCGATGCGATCAAGACCACAGCCGCACCATCGACAATGCCTGAAGAATTCCCGGCATGATGCACATGATTGACAGCACCGACTTCCGGATACTTTTGCAGGGCGATGGCATCAAAGCCCATTTGCCCCATAGTGGCGAAACTTGGATTAAGTTTACCTAAGCCTTCAGCGGTCGTTATCGGTTTGATGAATTCATCTTTATCCAGAATCACTACACCGGCTTTATCTTTTACTGGAATAACGGATGCGTTGAAGTAACCATTGGCTTGAGCGGCAGCTGCTTTCTTTTGTGATTGTTCGGCAAACTGGTCTACTTCTGCACGGCTATAACCGTCAATCGTGGCAATTAAATCTGCACCGATACCTTGCGGAATAAAATCACAGGCCATATTGGTCTCAGGGTCAAGCGCCCAAGGGCCGCCATCAGAACCCATCGCTACGCGGGACATGGATTCGACGCCGCCTGCAACGACCAGATCTTCCCAGCCAGAACGGACTTTTTGTGCGGCCAGATTGACAGCTTCGAGTCCGGAAGCGCAGAAACGGTTGATTTGCACGCCAGCGACATCATTGTCCCAACCCGCAGCAATGGCAGCGGTCTTGGCAATATCGGCCCCCTGATCACCAATCGGGGTGACACAACCCAGCACAATATCATCGACTTTTGAGGTGTCCAGTCCGTGACGGTCTTTCAGTTCATTGAGTAAACCAGTCAGTAATGAAATGGGTTTTACTTGATGTAAAGATCCATCTTTTTTGCCTTTTCCGCGTGGCGTACGAATGGCGTCAATAATATATGCCTCGCTCATAGCATGTTCCTTTTATTGATTTAATGAAAATTATTCTAATGATTCGAGTGTAATCCTTAATTTTTGAAGTGCAATGACGAGAACGGGTCAGATCAATTGAGCGATTTAGCCAATTGTAATTATAAAAAAGCCTAAGCTAATGCTTAGGCGGAGAGAACTGATTTTAATTTTTAAATGTTATTTCGCAATATCATTTGATTAATGATAGCCATGCAATTGACGATACAGACCCGGGGTTACACCGGTCCATTTCTTGAAGGCGCGGTGGAAAGTACTAGTTTCACTGAAACCGACTTGTTGTGCAACATCTTCAAGGGTCAGATCCGGATTAAGTAACAGGTGAATTGCTGCATCACGGCGCAAGGCATCTTTTACGCCTTGATAGCTTTTGCCTTCGGCTGCCAGACGGCGGCGCAAGGTTTGCGGTGATAGATAAAGCATCGACGCGACATCGTTTAATGTTGGCATTTCTTCGCCAATCTGGCTCTTCAGCACATCACGAATACGTGAAGTCAGTGAGTTGGTATTTTTGAATTTCACCAGCAGTTGGGCCGGCGCTGCTTTCAAAAATTCTTCCAGAGTTTCTTCATTCTGGCGAATTGGCAAATCCAGATAATCCGCAGCAAAAGTGATCTCGGTGCGTGGCATATCGAACTGCATTACCGGCGCAAAGAATAAGGCATCATATTCATCGGCATGGTCTGGACGAGGGTAGCTAAAATGCACGCGTTCCAGTGGCAGGCGACGCTCAATGAGCCAAGACGCCAAGCCATGCCAGATCATCAGCATGCTTTCAGTAATGAAATGATCCGGATCCATCGCATTTGGAATCAGCGGAACCAGACGTGCTTCGTGTTTGTCGCGTTCCAGGGTCACCGACCAGTCATCACCAAAGAGTTTGTAGAACTGGGAAGACAGTTCCAGTGCATCACCCAGAGTTTTGGCATGAATGATCAGCTGGCACATGATCGCAAACGTACCCAGACGGCGTTGCTGTTTGTCAAAGCCGACATGCTCGTCCTGGGTTACCATCCACAACATTTTAATAAAGCGGGTATATTGTTCAGGCGAAATACGCGCTTTGGGCTGATGCAGCAATTCTGCTTCAATCCCGACGTGAGACAATAAAGTATCGACATCCATGCCCAGACGCTTAACGCCAGATAAGGCTGCATTGACGAAGTGGATACTGATCGTATCACGACTCATGTTTAATCCTTCAGTCTCTTTAATGTTCACTAATAATTGACCTAAATGACGAAAAATAATAAAGCAATGGCAATTTACAAGAATACCTTTGCCATTTTCTTACATATTAGATTGCCGAAACTATCAAGGTAAATGGCTGAACATGACATTGTTTTTATGCATTTATGTGCCTAAGATGCTGAAAAAAGCAATATAAGTAGAGCAAATACTCCAATGTCATATGTATTAAAAGGATTGAAAATCCTAGATTTTTCTACACTTTTACCCGGCCCGTTTGCCACATTATATCTTGCTGATTTAGGTGCAGAAGTTGTGCATATTGAATCACCGACCCGACCGGACCTGTTGCGATTAATGCCACCCTTTGCCAATGGACAAGCCACTTCACAGAGTTATCTGAATCGAAACAAGCAATCGGTTGCACTGGATTTGAAAGATCCTGCAAATATCGAACTGGTCAAATCCAAGATTGCAGATTATGACATTGTGATTGAGCAATTCCGTCCTGGGGTGATGCAACGTCTAGGCTTAGATTATCAAACCTTAAGCGAAATTAATCCAAAATTGATTTACTGTTCCATTACCGGTTATGGCCAAACTGGCACATATAAAGATAAGGCAGGGCACGACATTAATTATCTGGCTTTATCCGGAATTGCCGGACACAGTGGCCGGATTGAAAATGGTCCACCTGCCTTGGGAATTCAGGTTGCCGATGTTGCGGGTGGTTCCATGCATGCTGTGATTGCGATTCTGGCTGCGGTGATTGAACGCCAACAAAGTGGCAAAGGGCAATATATTGATATTTCCATGACCGATTGTGTGGTGACGATGAGCAATCTGGCAGCTTCTGCCAGTCTGGCCGGCAATCAGCATCAGCGACCGGAAGCCGGATATCTGAATGGCGGGACTTTTTACGACTATTATGAAACCCAGGATGGGCGTTATTTGTCAATTGGTAGTCTGGAACCACCATTTATGCAGGGGCTGGCACAGGCTTTAGAGCTGCCGATTCTCCTGGACAAAGGCGCTTCTTATGCCGCTGAAGATCATGCTGTGGTGAAGCAGGCGATTCAGAATAAAATCAAGACCAAGTCATTAGCTGAATGGCAAATGCTGTTTGCCGCGCTAGATGTCTGTGTCGAACCGGTGCTCAGACTTGAGGAAGCGTTACATTCTGATCTGGCTCAGCAGCGGGGATGGATAGTACAGGTGCCACTCAAATCCAGCGGTCAGCAAACCGAAGCACAACTGGCTTGTCCGATTAAATTTTCACGTTCCACGATACGTTATGAATTTGTAGGGCAGCAATTGGGAGAGAGTCAAAATTGGTAGAATTTTAAAGTGTTAATAAGATAGTTAACAGAAGTTGAGAAAATTTTTCCTATATGAAAATAAGTAATAATGATTGAAGAATTTAATCATTATTACTTTAAATTTAATCGAATGCTATAAATACTGAGATCCGTGAAACTTTGACAGGCTTATCAATAAAACCGCTATGAAATATGTATAAAAAGCATTTTATTGATAGGTTCAATCTCGCTATCCTTGCCGGCGATATAATAGAAACTACTAGCTGTACGCCATGTATTTATATACTGATTTCGATCAGCAACTGATTAATGAACGTGTTGCACAGTTCCGTGACCAAACGGAACGTTATTTAGCCGGTAAACTCACTGAAGATGAGTATCGTCCGCTTCGTCTGCAAAATGGTCTGTACGTACAGCGTTATGCGCCAATGTTACGTATTGCCGTGCCTTATGGTTTGATGAACTCAAAACAACTTCGTAAAGTGGCTGATTTGGCAAAAGAATATGACCGTGGCTACGCGCATATTTCGACCCGTCAAAACATCCAGTTTAACTGGCCTGCGCTGGAAAATGTGCCGGATATGCTGGCTGAACTGGCCACTGTGCAAATGCATGCGATTCAGACCTCAGGTAACTGTATCCGTAATACCACGACGGATCAGTATGCAGGTGTGGTTGCAGGTGAAATTGCCGATCCACGTCCGACTTGTGAATTGATCCGTCAATGGTCAACCTTCCATCCGGAATTTGCTTTCTTGCCACGTAAATTCAAGATTGCAGTCTCTGCGCTTGAAGAAACTGACCGTGCAGCCACTGCATTCCACGATATCGGTGTGTATATTGTGCGTAATGAAGCAGGCGAAATGGGCTATAAAATCAAAGTCGGTGGTGGTCTCGGCCGTACGCCAGTGATTGGTAGCTTTATCCGTGAGTTCTTGCCGCGTGAAGACCTGATTGCTTATCTGGAAGCAGTCCTTCGTGTGTATAACTTGCATGGCCGTCGCGACAACAAATATAAAGCACGTATCAAGATTCTGGTAAAAGCTTTAACACCAGCAGTATTTGCCGAGAAAGTTGAAGCTGAATTTGCGCATACGATTAAAACACTGAAAATCGATGCAGACACCTTGGCGAAAATGGATGAGAACTTCACGCCATTTGACTACCAAGATTATGCAGATGAAGATTTCACTGAACTATTTGCACAATATCCAAAATTCAAACAGTGGTTCAACATCAATACCAATGCACATAAAGTGAAAGGTTATCGTATCGTGACGATTTCACTGAAACGTGCCGGGATTGCACCGGGTGATGTCAGCACAGAAGAAATGAACCTGATTGCAGATCTTGCCGATCAGTACACTTTCGGTGAGCTGCGTACCACGCATGAACAAAACATTTCCCTGGTCGATGTCCCACAAAAAGATTTGTTCGCTGTATGGCAAACCCTTGACCAAAACAACCTGGCACGTGCGCATATCGGTTTCTTGACCGACATTATTTGCTGCCCGGGCGGTGACTTCTGTTCTTTGGCTAATGCGAAATCCATTCCGATTTCTGAAGCAATTTCACGCCGTTTTGATGACCTGGATACGATTTACAATTTAGGCAAACTGGATCTGAATATTTCAGGTTGTATGAATGCTTGTGGCCATCACCATGTGGGTAACATCGGTATTTTAGGTGTAGACAAAAAAGGCGCTGAGTTCTACCAGATTACGCTTGGTGGAAATGCGGATCATGATGCGTCGATTGGTGACATTCTTGGCCCATCATTTGCAGCCGAGGTCGTACCAGATATCGTAGAAGAAATTCTGAATACCTACCTTGACCTGCGTCAGGAAGGTGAAGAGTTTATCGATACTTATCGCCGTGTCGGCATTCAACCATTTAAGGAGCGTGCATATGCTTAATACCGCACTTCAAGTACTCTCTAAAGATGGCACGATTGCAGACAACACATACCAATTAGTTGGTGAAGATGGTGTTTTGCCACAGGGCGATGTGGTTCTGACTGTGGAACAGTTAGACCAGATTGCCAATATATCAGGTAAAAAAGCATTGTACTTAACCGTCGATGCTTCTCCTGAAAACCATGAATTTCCATTAGATCAGCTAGACGCAATCTTTATCGAGTTTGCCGGTTTTAATGATGGCCGTGGTTATTCATTTGCACCACTTCTTCGCCGTCAGGGTTTCCAGGGTGAACTACGTGCCACCGGTGATGTGTTCAAAGATGTGCTGAATTACATGAAGCGTTCTGGTTTCGACACTTTCGTGATTAAAGAAGGTAAAGATATTCAGGAAGCTGCTGCTGGTTTGAATGATTTCAGAAATCCGTATCAGGCATCGACTGCGGTTGCACAGGCACATTATCAAACAGGTGCATAATTTAAATTAAGTTACTGTCAAAAAGCCGGATTGATTCCGGCTTTTTTATATCTTGATAAAAACCTTTAATTTTCTTCAAGTTGACAGTTGATCATCCAGTGAATTCCAAACTGATCGCTAAAGGCAGCATAAAGTGCGCCCCAAAAGGTCTTTTCTAGCGGCATCTCAATTTGACCATTCACCGATAAAGCATCAAAGAGTCGTTGTGCTTCAGCTTGTTCGCTGGCATCTAAGTTAATGGAAATATAGTGGTTATTACCTTGAATGAAAACGGTATTGGTTTGCGTGCAAAATTGATCATTCGTATCGGATGCCATCAGTTCTGTAAATTCGTTAATGGGAAGTGAGATATGCAGGATTTTATTTTTATCCGCTTCTGACAGCATGATCCCTTCTTCAGCTGGCATTTCACCATAACGACTCAGACTTGAAAATTCGCCTCCAAAAACTGATTTATAAAAATTAAAGGCTGCTTCAGCCTGACCTTGGAAATTGAGGTAATGATTCAGTTGCATGGGAGAACTCCCTTTTATTTACTTGCTTTAATCTACGCCACTTTGCGGTACTTTGCGTGAGCAAGCCTTATCAAAATGTAAGCGAAAAAAATCCTCCAGATTCGGAGGATTTTTAACTCCCTCTCCTTAGGGGAGAGTGATAGGGTGAGGGAAGAGGTTAGAGTAATTCAATCGCTACAGCAGTTGCTTCACCACCACCGATACAGAGTGCAGCGATGCCTTTCTTGCCACCCGTACGTTTCAGCGCATGAATCAAAGTCAGGATAATACGTGAACCGGTTGAACCCACAGGATGGCCGAGAGCACATGCACCGCCATTGATGTTGACTTTTTCAGGATCTAGCTTGAACTCATCCATTGGGCACATGGTCACCATGGCAAAGGCTTCATTGATTTCCCAAAGGTCGACATCAGAAGCGGTCCATCCGGTTTTATCCAGTACTTTCTGGATTGCACCGACTGGAGCAATGGTAAATTCAGATGGATGTTGAGAATTCGATGCATAGGCCACAATTTTGGCTAAAGGATTTAAACCTTTTGCTGCTGCATTGTCAGCCGAGGTAATTACTAAAGCTGATGCACCATCTGAAATCGAGCTGGCATTAGCCGCCGTAATCGTACCGTCTTTAGCAAACGCTGGACGTAAAGTTGGAATTTTATCGATGTTGGCATTAAATGGTTGCTCATCTTTATCAACAACCACATCGCCTTTACGGTTTTTAACTGTTACAGGCACGATTTCATCAGCAAAGTAGCCTTCATTGACCGCAGTTTGCGCACGCTTTAATGAGCGAATCGCAAAATCATCCATCTGCTCGCGGGTATAGCCTTTGGTATTTGCCATATCTTGGGCAAATGAACCCATCAAACGACCTGTTTCAGCATCTTCCAAGCCATCCAGAAACATATGGTCCTTGATTTCACCGTGACCCATACGGAAACCGCTACGTGCTTTTTGCAATACATAAGGCGCATTGGTCATGGATTCCATACCACCGGCAACCACGATATCAGCAGAACCTGCTTTAATC
The DNA here is from genome assembly GCF_024129595.1 of Acinetobacter lwoffii. Lineage (GTDB taxonomy): Bacteria > Pseudomonadota > Gammaproteobacteria > Pseudomonadales > Moraxellaceae > Acinetobacter > Acinetobacter lwoffii_O. Next base: position 10,487 of record NZ_JAMXXS010000031.1, read on the forward strand.
ATGTCAGCAGCCTGCATGACGGCTTTCATGCCTGAACCACATAATTTATTAATGGTCACAGCACCAGTAGAATCTGGAAGACCAGCTTGACGCATCGCTTGACGTGCAGGCCCTTGCTTTAAACCTGCCGGGAGTACACAACCCATAATGACTTCTTCAATATCCGCTGGTTGCAGACCCGCACGGGAAATTGCCTCTTTAATGGTGACCGCACCGAGTTCGGGTGCAGTTACACTTGCAAGACTACCCTGAAAGCCACCCATGGCTGTACGTGCACCATTGACAATTACGATGTCAGTCATTGTTTTCTCTCCGTATGAGTTTTAATCAATTTTTTCAAACTTAAGCAGTATATTGGAAAAAACTCAGGATTGAAGCGTTAAACGCAGAGAAGCATAAACTGGATAGTTCTGTTAGCAAGACGAGAGACTTTCGATCCGGATATGCCCCATTTTGCTGAGTACAATACGCTGTTGGTTAGAAAGATGGGTAGAACAATAATAAAAACTACCATTTGAACCAATCGGCAAGGCAGTGTGCGCTTGATAAGTGACACTCGATAAACTTAAAGCTCCTCGCCAACTTAAGTTACCGTATTTGAGGTTCAGTGCATCAATATGTAAAATTTGTTCGCCTGTATCGACTTGTCGGTTTTTATTTTTATCAATAAAGACCAGTATATTTTTATTCCATTGATTGGGTTGACAGCTGAGTGAGTCCTGGCTGGGGCAGATCACAATATTCTGGTGAAACACAGCAGCCTGACTGCGTGCATAACGATTAACCGCAGATAATTTGATTGGAATCTGTTTGGCTTCCTGTCTGGAACGATACTCATGGAAGTACGGTAGAGCGATACTGGCTAAAATTGCAATCATTGCAATACAGATAATGAGTTCAACAAAAGTGAAGCCTGTTGTTATTTTTTTATACATAGAGTTACCTGATTTATATATTATTTTTATGAGGAATATGTTATTAATTATGCGTTTTTTATGCTTTGTGGAGCCGAGTAATCAGTCCTTACTTAAGTTTCAAGAAAGTGATTAAAAAATAATTGGCAATCACCATAGGGTATTCAGAATAAAAAATTGAGTAAAAAGTTACCGAATTACAACGGAAATTGTAAGTAATTTTGTCAATAATTTACTTGATTAAATTAATCAAGCACTTGGAAAAATAATAAAGTGTTTGTATGATGCCATGTGAATAGCTTAAGAATAAAACTGGGGTAATAAAAAGCCTATCTCAGGATGGCCTATTGCGGGCTTGAGCTTGAACAACAATTTTTATCTCTGGAGGATAAATCCATGAAAATGAGTCGTATTGCTTTAGCTATGCTTGTAGCTGCACCTTTTGCTGCTGCAAATGCAGGCGTAACTGTTACTCCGTTGATGTTAGGTTATACATTCCAAGACACCCAGCACAACAATAACGGTAATGATGGCGAACTTACTAGTAGTCCTGAATTACAAGACGATTTATTCGTAGGTGCTGCTATTGGTGTTGAATTAACTCCTTGGTTAGGTTTTGAAGCTGAATATAGCCAAGTAAAGGGCGATGTTGACGGTGCTGCTGAAGGTGCAGAATACAAAGGCCAAAATATTGCAGGTAACTTCTACGCAACTTCTGACGTATTTACTGGTAACTATGACAGCAAAGTGAAGCCATACATGCTTCTAGGTGCGGGTCACTACAAATACGAATTTGAAGGTGTGCCACGCGGTACTCGCGGTAATGAAGAAGAAGGTACTCTAGGTAATGCTGGTGTGGGTGCATTCTGGCACATCAACGATGCCTTAGCGCTACGTACTGAAGCTCGTGGTACTTACCACTTTGACGAAAAATTCTGGAACTACACAGCATTAGCTGGTCTTAATGTTGTTCTAGGTGGTCGTCTGAAACCAGCTGCTCCAGTAGTTGAAGTTGCTCCAGTTGAGCCTGTAACTCCAGTTGCTCCAGCGCCACAAGAGTTGACTGAAGACCTGAACATGGAACTTCGTGTGTTCTTTGATACAAACAAATCAAACATCAAAGATCAATACAAACCAGAAATCGCTAAAGTTGCTGAGAAGCTAGTTGAATATCCAAACGCTACTGCTCGTATCGAAGGTCACACTGACAACACTGGTCCACGTGCACTAAACGAACGTTTATCTCTAGCACGTGCTAACTCTGTTAAATCTTCGCTTGTAAATGAATACAATGTTGATGCATCTCGCTTGTCTACTCAAGGTTTTGCTTGGGATCAACCGATTGCAGACAACAACACTAAAGAAGGTCGTGCTATGAACCGTCGTGTATTCGCGACAATCACTGGTAGCCGTACTGTTTTAGCTGAACAACCAGTTGCTCAATAATTCATTATTGAACACTCATTAAAAAGGCAGCTCTTCGGAGCTGCTTTTTTTATGTCTGTATTTTGACTACACTTAGCCTGTTAAGATGTCGTTGAGTAAAAATATGAGTGTCGAAATTCCTGAAGATTTGCAAAATCTGGAAGCCAATAGCGGAATTTTTGCAATATGGATGATTTTTCATCATTATGGCATTGATTTGAATATTCCTGATTTAACTCAGCTCTGTCAACATGACCCTGAAATGGGAAGCTCAAGCATCGCACTTGCAGTTGCTTTAAAGACATTGGGTTTGGATGTCAATTTTTGTACTGAACATGATGCAGATAAACAGCCAATTGAAGTCGATTTCTATCAACAAGCACATCGCTTAAATATTCCTGTTATAGAACAGCCATTGTCTTATGCAGAAATTCAGGAAAATGTAGAAGCAGGCCGTTTTGTGATTGTGTTCTATGACACCTTAGAGGGAGTAGGGAATCATTCCCTGATATATGAAATTGATGAAAATGAAATTAGCTTCTTTGATAGTTTTGAGTCTATGCCTAAAGAGGTATTTGAGCAGCAACGTCGGGTAGACGGAATTTGCCAGCAAGTGATTGTGATTGATGATCGCAATTTCGTGATGCGTCATAGTTAATTCAAGAAATAAAAAATCAGCCCGTAAGCTGATTTTTTTAATGAATAATTTTTTATTCCTGATCAAGTTTCATCGGCTGCACATCCATCTCTTGATAAGAGACCAGTTTGGTTTTTTTCTTCCATTTGTAGCCGAACCAAATGGCTAGGAATAGCGGAATACTGATATAGGTCGATAACACACCCATCCATTGACCGGCCAAAACATCCTGATAGTTCTGTCCGAGAACAACAATCGCACACAGGATAAATGCAAACCAAGGAGCAAAAGGAAAGAATTTAGCGCGATAAGCCAGATCTTCCAGTTTATAACCTTGAGCCAAATAACCTTTGCGGAAGCGGTAATGCGAAATTGCAATCCCGAGCCAGACAATAAAGCCACACATCCCTGACATGTTTAGCAGCCAGTTAAAGACTTCCTGTTCACCAAAGAAAGTAGTCAGGAAGCATAGAGCTGCGATCGCCGTAGTGGCATAGAGTGCATTCATTGGCACACCACGCGGGTCCAGACGCGCAAACATTTTAGGTGCACTGCCTTTACGCGACATATCAAACAGCATACGGGTAGATGAATACATGCCAGAATTACCCGCAGATAGAATAGCGGTCAGGATCACTGCATTCATGATACTGGCGGCAAAGGCAAAACCGGCTTTTTCATACAATAAGGTGAATGGCGAAAGCGCAACATTATCTGTTGCAGCGGCCTGTAATAAACGTGGGTCATTATAGGCAATCAAGGTGCCGATAATGAAAATACACACGATATAAAACAGAAGGATACGCCAGAAAATCTGTTTGATGGCGACCGGAATGGTTTTCTTTGGATCTTTCGATTCACCTGCCGCCACACCGACCATTTCGGTACCCTGGAAAGAGAATCCGGCAATCATCGCCACGCCAATTAATGCCTGGAAACCACCGACAAAGGGTGCATCACCAATGCTCCAGTTGGCAAATGCTTCTGCACCCGGGGTCAGCATGATCTTCACGATCATCCAGATCCCGATAATGATAAAGGCAATGATCGCGAGAACTTTAACCAGAGAAAAGAAAAATTCAGATTCGCCAAAGCCTTTTACCGTCAGGGCATTAATCCCGAAAATAATGGCCAGGAAAATGGCACTCCAGTACACGCCCGGAATATCTGGAAACCAGAATTTCATAATAAACTGAACGGCAACCAGCTCAAAAGCCACGGTAATGGCCCAGTTGTACCAGTAGTTCCAGCCCAGAGCGAAACCAAAACCACCTTCGACATATTTGGTGCCGTAAGTGAAAAATGCACCTGAGGTCGGGTTGTGTGTGGCAAGCTCGCCTAGACTGGTCATCAAGAAATAAATCATGATACCAATCAGTACATATGCAAGTAGTGCACCGCCTGGTCCAGCGTTGGCAATGGTCGCCCCTGAGGCCAGGAATAAACCTGTACCAATAGATCCGCCAATGGCGATCATATTCAGATGACGAGCACCCAGCTTACGCTGCAGCTGCATCGTGTTTTGCGTTTCGCTCATCATGATTCCTTAACATTTTTTTGAGTGCTGGCGAAGAGCACTTTAAAGCCTTGTTGATCCGCTTTCACTGTGCAGCGACCAAAGTTTTGTTCAATCAGGGTCGGGTAGTTCAAGAAACGGTTGGCCACGATCCAAAGCTCGCCGCCTGATTTTAAATGACGACGCGAGGTTTTACATAAGGTTTCACTTGCGGTGTAATCGGTCTCGATTCCCATATGAAAAGGCGGATTACTGACAATAGCATGCAGGAACAAGGGTGCATCCTCAATACCTGTAACCGCTTTGATTTCAATCTGTTCAGGAGTAAGCTGATTTTCTTCAAAGGTCATTTGTGTAGAAGCCAGTGCAAAGGCATCGACATCCATGGCAAAAATCCGGTTTTTCGGATTCAACTTTGCCAGATACGCACTAATCACACCCGCACCACACCCAAAGTCGGCAATCTTACCTGAAGTAACTTGTGACAAATAAGGTAATAGGGTGGCAGTTCCTACATCCAAACGGTTTTGACTAAAGACGCCTGGAAGTGCACAAATATTCAGGTCGCCATTTGGTGTCGATACGGTATAACGCTGTGCCCAGTCTGCAAGTGCTTTTTTCTCGACCGTATGGTCTAGAACCAATTGCCAAAGCTGGCAATGACGTGCGCTGTCAAGTTTGAGTGTTTTACCAAAAGGCTGCAACTGTTTGGCTGCGCGTTCTATCCCACCTTTCTTTTCACCGACCAGGAAAATACTGCTGCCCGGTTTAAGCTGCGCTGCCACGGTGTACAGTAAATAATTTAACAGTTCTTTAGACTTGGGTACAAAAATAACCGCCTGATCAAACTCAGCTTCAGGCATCTCCGCACCAAAATGCACATCTGCTTGTTGTGACTGGAAATATTGAAAATCGTTAAAATTCCATGTCCAGACAGCGGGATTGATAGAGGCATCGAATTCAGCGAGCAGATCATCTGTTGGTGCATTAATCAGTAAGATGCGACCCGACAAAAAATCATATTGTCTTAATAAAACTTCGCTTTTAGGATCCATAGGTATCTCTCCAATATAAAGAACACTGCCTAAGTCTGACCTAGACAGTGTTCTTTGGACATGAAATTACTTCTTTGTTTCAGGAAGTACTACATTCAGAATAAGGGCAGCGATACCACCAGTAGCAACGCCTGAGCTAAAGATATTACGGAATAACTCAGGAAGATGCTCAAGAATTTGTGGAACTTGTGCAACACCTAAACCCAGCGCCAGTGAAATCGCAATAATCAGCAGGGCACGACGGTCCAGATGGACACCAGACAGAATGTTAATGCCAGAGGCTGCGACTGCACCAAACATCACCATCACTGCACCACCCAGTACCGCTTGCGGAACGGCCTGAATAATACCAGCAACTGCAGGCAGTAAACCAAGAATAACCAGCAAAGCAGCAATCCAGATGCCGACATAACGACTTGCTACGCCCGTTAACTGGATTACGCCATTATTTTGTGCAAATACGGAACTCGGGAAGGTGTTAAAAATACCGGCAAGGAATGAATTCGCGCCATTTACCAGTACACCGCCTTTAATGCGCTGCATCCATTTTGGACCATCAACTGGCTGGTTGGAAAGCTTTGAAGTCGCAGTGATATCACCAATCGCTTCTAAAGAGGTCACCAGATAGATGAATGCCATCGGAATAAACAGGCTCCAGGAGAAGCTTAAACCGAAATGCATTGGGGTTGGAATCTGTACCAACGGTGCATCTTTTAGACCAGAGAAATCCAGATGCCCCATAAAGCCCGCCAGAACATAACCACAGATTAGGGCGATCAAAATGGCAGAACTTTTTACCCAGGTAATCCGGATACGGTTCAGAATAATAATCAACGCCAAGACGGTACAAGACATGATCAGGTTGTCAGCATTGGCAAAAGTTTTATCGCTCATGGCCTGATAACCACCGCCCATACTGATTAAACCTTCTTTAATTAAGGTCAAACCAATCAGCAGCACGACAATCCCGGTCACCAGCGGTGTAATCAGTTTTTTGATCCAAGGCAGAATTTGTGACACGCCCATTTCAATAAATGCACCTGCAATCACCACACCAAAAATAGAAGCCATGACTGCTTCTACAGGTGTGCCTGCAGCCACCATGGCTGAACCAATACCAATAATTGGACCGATGAAGTTAAAGCTGGTTCCTTGGACAATCAGCAGACCGGCACCAAATGGCCCCACTTTTTTAGACTGTAAAAAAGTCGCGATACCCGAGATCACCAAGGACATGGACAAAATCATGTTGGTGTCTTCTTTGGAAACACCGAGCGCTAAACAAATCAGCAGGCCAGGGGTCACAATCGGGACAATAATCGCTAATAAATGCTGGAATGCAGCTAAAAAAGCAATCAGTGGTTTTGGTCGATCTTCCAGACCATATACCAGGTCGAGTTGATCTTTAGAAGGAGGAGATTGATTAAAATCAGACATGTGTCAATGCAAATTAAGGCTGGGTGGCGCTATTCTAATCGAGTTACACGTCTTTACAAAATCAAAAAAGCCCCAACGGAGCAAAAAAAGTTGAGGAGTGTGGTTACAGTGACTATAAAAGTTTTGTATTTTTCTGTATAATTTGCCCTCAAATTACATACGCATTGAATTTACATGTCAGATATTAAAACTCTCCGTAACATCGCCATTATTGCGCACGTCGATCATGGTAAAACCACTCTTGTAGACAAACTTTTGCAACAATCAGGTGCTCTCGGTGATCGCGCGGGTGAGATCGAGCGTGTCATGGATTCTGGCGCTATTGAAAGCGAACGTGGTATTACCATTCTTGCAAAAAACACTGCAATCAAATGGTTAGATGAACGTACCAATACTGAATACCGTATTAACATCGTGGACACCCCGGGACACGCCGACTTCGGTGGTGAAGTTGAACGTGTAATGTCGATGGTTGACTGCGTACTTCTTCTTGTAGACTCACAAGAAGGCCCGATGCCACAAACTCGTTTCGTAACGCAAAAAGCGTTCGCACGTGGTTTGAAACCAATCGTGATTATTAACAAAGTAGACAAGCCAAGTGCGCGTCCAGACTGGGTAATTGACCAAGTATTCGATCTATTCGATAACTTGGGTGCTTCTGACGAACAGTTAGACTTCCCAGTTGTTTATGCTTCAGGCCTTCGTGGTGTTGCTGGTCCTTCTCCAGAAGAACTTGCTGAAGATATGACTCCGTTGTTCCAAACGATCGTAGACATCGTTGAACCACCAGCGGTTGACGTTGATGGCCCATTCCAAATGCAAGTATCTTCACTTGACTATAACAGCTTCGTAGGCGTTATCGGTATTGGTCGTATCCAACGCGGTTCAGTGAAATTAAACACACAAGTAACTGTAATCGATAAAGATGGCAAAACACGTAACGGCCGTATCTTAAAAATCATGGGTTATCATGGTCTAGATCGCGTTGACGTTGAAGAAGCTTCTGCAGGCGATATCGTTTGTGTAACGGGTATCGATGCACTCAACATTTCTGACACCATCTGTGATCCGAAAAATGTTGAAGCTTTACCTCCATTGTCTGTAGATGAACCTACAGTATCGATGACATTCCAGGTAAACAACTCACCGTTTGCTGGTAAAGAAGGTAAGTTCGTAACTTCACGTAATATCCGTGAACGTCTAGACCGCGAATTGATTCACAACGTAGCATTACGTGTTGAAGATACTGACAGCCCAGACCGTTTCAAAGTATCTGGTCGTGGTGAACTTCACCTTTCAGTTCTTATTGAAAACATGCGTCGTGAAGGCTTCGAAATGGGCGTATCTCGTCCACAAGTAATCATTAAAGAAATTGATGGTGAAAAACAAGAGCCATACGAAAACGTTACTTTTGACGTTGAAGAACAGCACCAAGGCGCTGTAATGGAACAAATGGGTCATCGTAAAGGCGAAATGACCAATATGGAAGTTGACGGTAAAGGCCGTATCCGTATTGAAGCCACTGTTCCTTCACGCGGTCTGATTGGTTTCCGTTCTGAATTCCTGACCATGACTTCTGGTACAGGGATCATGACGTCTAGCTTCTCGCACTACGGTCCAATGAAGCAAGGTACTGTTGCGAAACGTCAAAACGGTGTACTGATTTCTATGGTTCAAGGTACTTGCCTGGGCTATGCACTGTTCACACTTCAAGACCGTGGTCGTCTATTCGCGAAACCACAGTTAGAAGTTTATGAAGGTATGATCATCGGTATTAACTCTCGTTCAGACGACATGACAGTTAACCCGACTAAAGCAAAACAGTTAACCAACGTACGTGCTTCTGGTACTGATGATGCGTTAACGCTGGTTCCTGCGATTGAATATACACTTGAGCAAGCGCTTGAGTTTATTGAAGATGATGAACTAGTAGAAGTAACACCTAAGTCAATCCGTATCCGTAAGCGTTTCTTGACTGAAAACGAACGTAAACGTAACCGTTCAGGTAAATAATCGCTAGATTATTTCGGGTTTTCAAAAACCGTAATCTTTTCGAAGATTACGGTTTTTTTTTATATTTAAGCGATGCTCACATTGCCATTTACTAAAACGCATTAAATTAAGTCAAAATTAAAAGTATTTACTCAGGTATAATTTGACCCAAAACTTGAAAATAAAATATGGGAGCAGTTATGAGTATTATTCAAGAATTTAAAGAGTTTGCGATCAAAGGCAATATGATGGATCTGGCGATTGGTGTCATCATCGGTGGTGCTTTTAGCAAGATCATCGATTCATTGGTGAAAGACATCATTATGCCTTTAATTACCGTGATCACCGGTGGTGGCGTCGATTTTACGCAAAAATTCTTTATCTTAGGAAGAAACCCAGACAATTTACAATCTTTGGATGCCTTGACTAAGGCGGGTGTGAATGTACTGACTTATGGTAACTTTTTAACGATTTTAATTAACTTCTTAATTTTGGCTTGGGTCGTATTTTTATTGGTGAAATTCATGAACCGTTTACGTAAACAAGAAGGCCCAGTCGAGGAAACTCCGACTACTCCAGCCGATATTGAATTGCTGCGTGAAATTCGTGATGAATTGAAAAAGCGTCCACCTCAAGTCTAATTTTTCTAATCCTCCTAAATCCCCCTTTTATAAAGGGGGAACTCCTCCCTTTGTCAAAGGGAGGTAAGGAGGGATTTATAAATATTAAAAATCCATCCGAAACTTGATTTCGACCAAATGAAAACCAAACTGGCTTTTGACCGGGCCATGTAATACACGTTCAGCAGCAGTAAATACCAGTTTATCAATCACTGGAACCAGCTGGCCTTTCTTTACTTCACCTAGCTCACCGCCACGTTTGGCAGAATTACAGGTCGAATACTGTTTGGCGATTTTATTAAAGTCTGCACCACTTAAAATCTTCTTTTTAAGCTGTTCAGCAGTTTCTTTATCTTTAACCAGAATATGACGCACAATAGCTGTTTTCATGACTTTTTCCCTCGTACAGTTGCCACTTTTTTGACAGGGAGCTGGATCTTTTTCAAAGGTTGGCACTCAGGACAAAAAACTGAAGCCCGTTGTCCCAATTTAATATTTTCAAGTGTGGTCTCGCAGTTCACACACATTTCACCGGCACGGCCATAAGCCAGCAGGGTTTGCTGAAAATAGCCATTTTCGCCCATGGCATTGGTGTAGTCTCTTAAGGTTGAACCACCTAAATCAATTGCCTGTTTCAAGATGCGCTTGATTTCCAGCACTAACTTTTTAATCTGCATCAAGCTTAAAGTCGAGGCCGGTTGTGCCGGATGAATCCCCAGATTAAACAGACTTTCGGTCGCATAAATATTGCCTACGCCCACCACCACATGGTTATCCATAATTGCAACTTTGGTGCCAACATTTTTATTCTTCAATTTTTCAAATAAATACTCGGCATTAAAGTTCTCGCTTAAAGGTTCTGGCCCCAACGTGTCAATCAATTTGCTTTGTGATTGTGCATCCAGCCAAAGAATGCAGCCAAAACGGCGAGGGTCATGATAACGCAGTTCGATATCATCAAACTGAATGATTAGATGGTCATGTTTGCGTAATTCTTCATTGCCATCGCATAGACGGAAACTTCCCGACATGCCCAAATGCCAGAGCATGGTGTCGTGTTCAAACTCTGCCAGAATATATTTAGAACGGCGAGTGAGATTCAGTAATTTTTGCCCCACCAGTTTTTCTATATTTTCTGGAATAGGCCAGCGCAAACTTGACTGACGCACTTCAACACGTTTTACGCGTTGTTCCAATAAAGGCAATAAACTGATTTTGGTGGTTTCAACTTCTGGTAATTCAGGCATAACACATCAGTGACGAGGGAGATGCAGCTAATATTGGGTGAATTGGCCGGGATTGCAAGCGTTAATCTGGGTGAAATCGCTGGAAAATGACTGGGTATTTCATCTTTATTTAAGCTGGAATTGTTTAAAGAATAAACTAGGTTTCTATGTTTTTATAGCGAATCTTCTTAGGAGGAAATCGAATGGAAATTATCAATACATTATAAGCTAATGAAAAATATATAAATAATTTAAGATTATTAAAATAAAAATTATATTTTTATGTTTAAGGCATAACTAAAAGTTTAATGAGTAATAAAAAAAATGCTGGGAATTTATATGAAAAGTTATGTAAATTCATGCACCTAATAGCAATTTAAAAACCTTGCTTGTTTTTCTCTCCGAATGTTTAGGTTTTACATGAAATATTTAGGTCTAGCTCTATTGCCTTTAATGGCTGCCATGACAACCGCTCAAGCGGAATCTGCATTTGATCCACAAGGTCAATATTTACTGGGTGACTGGAATGGTCAACGTACAGAACTGGCCCAACAGGGAATTAAATTTGAAGCCAATCTGTTAACCGATACCGCCTATCTTGCTGATGGTGGTCGTAATGAGGGCGCAGATCCATTAACTTCTGCCCAATTATGGCTGGGTACTCAACTGGACATGGAAAAGCTGGCAGGATGGAATGGCGTCACCGTACGTGCCGTGATGAGTGCACGTCAGGGTCAAAGTACCTCTGTCCGTGACTTGCAGGATCCTAGTGCACCGCAACTGGCCAATGTACAAGGTACTTTCGGACGTGGTAATCAGGATAGCCGTCTGAGCGAGCTGTCTATTGAAAAGAATTATAAAGAGCAGGGACTCAGTATTAAGGTGGGTCGTCTTGGTCTGGGCATGGACTTTAATGTCATGGCTTGTGATTTTGCCAGTACTGCATTTTGTGCAGCGCAAATGGGAAAATGGCAGGGCAATATCTGGATGAATACGCCTGTAGCACAATGGGGTGCGCGCGTGAAGCAGCAACTCAATCCTGAACTTGCAGTACAAGTCGGTGTGTATGAGTTTAATCCAGATAATGGTAATGGCGCTAAAGAAGGTCAGGGCTGGAGTCTGGATACCGACCATGCCGATGGCGTGACGATTCCGGCAGAAGTAATCTGGACGCCGAAATCATTGGTGAATGGCTTGCCGGGCAGCTACCGTGTCGGCGGGATGTACAATACTGCCGATGATGTTGCCAACCAAAAGGATATTGCCAATCCTACTGATGCCAAAAACCGTACCTTTGCCGGCTGGTTAGCTGTAGAGCAACAGTTAACGTCTACAGGTCAGGGCCGTCAGGGTTTGCATTCATTTGCCAACTTTACCTGGCATGACTGCGATACCAATAAAGTGGATAATTCACAACAAATCGGTGTGAAATATATCGGTCTTGCGGACAGCCAGCCGAATGATATTTTAGGTTTAGCAGTAAACCGTGTGCATGTGAATAATCGCTTTGCTGATTCACGGCCAGCTTTCAATGCTGATGCAGAATACAATATTGAACTGAACTATAGCTATAACGCAACAAAGTGGCTGATGCTGCGTCCAAACCTGCAATATGTCATTAATCCAGGTTCAAGTAATAATGTAGATGATGCACTGGTACTCGGTTTGACTACACGAATCATCTTCTAAAGTTTGATCGTTCACGTTATAACTAAACAGGCTCTTGGGAGCCTGTTTTTATTTCTAGAGTGAAACTGTGCAATAAAAAGAGGAAATACAGCGTGGCATTACTATTTCAACCTATTCAATTTGGATCACTACAACTTCAAAATAAAATCGTAATTGCGCCGATGTGTCAGTACTCCGCAACAGAGCAGGGGGAAATTACCTATTGGCATGAGCAGCAATGGGCTAACTATGCATTATCGGGTGCAGGTTTATGTATTGTCGAAGCGACTGCGGTACAGCCAGAAGGCCGGATCAGTTATGCCGATCTGGGTTTATGGAATGACGAACAGGCAAAGCAGATCAAGACTTTACTAGAAAAAGTCAAATCCATCTCCCCGATGCCTTTTGCCATTCAGCTCGCACATGCCGGACGTAAAGCTTCCACAGATAAACCATGGGCAGGTAAAGGTCAGTTTAAGCCGAATGAAGCACATGGCTGGCAAACTGTTTCTGCCAGTGATATTCCTTTTCAGGCCGATGAACATCCACCTAAGGCATTAAGCCAGTTGGAAATTGAGCAGGTCATTGCTGACTTTGCAGAAAGTGCCAAACGTGCAGTTGAGGCTGGTTTTGACCTGATTGAGCTGCATGCAGCGCATGGTTATTTACTGCATCAGTTCATGTCACCACTTTCCAATAAACGTGATGATCAGTATGGCGGTTCACTGGAGAACCGGATGCGCCTGACTCTGGAAGTATTACAAGCCATGAAGGCGGCGGTTCCAGACGGTTATCCGATTGGAGTGCGTATTTCGGCCAGCGACTGGATGGATCAGCCAGATAGCTGGACCATTGATTCTTCAATTGAATTGTCCAAAGCACTGGAAGCTGCAGGTGCTGCCTATATTCATATTTCTAGTGCCGGTTTACATGCCAAACAGAACATTGATGTGAAGCCGAATTATCAGGTGCCTTTTGCAGATGCGATCAAGAAAGTCGTGAATATTCCCGTGATTGCCGTCGGTTTGATTACTGAAGCTAAGCAGGCAGAAGATATTTTACAAAAGGGCCAAGCGGATGCCATCGCACTGGCTCGTGCCATTCTTTATGATCCCCATTGGCCTTGGCATGCAGCGGCAGCACTTGAGGAAAAAATCAAGATTTCACCGCAATATCTGCGCTCTGCACCCCATGGTTTGAATCACCTGTTTGAGCCTTTTTAACACTGCTTTAGTCTCAGAAATTCTTATAATGGAATATCACTGGCAAGAGGATACTGCATTATGATTTTTGCGGTCATTGTGCCCATATTTTTATTGTTGGCGCTTGGTTATCTGACTGTAAAGAGTCAAGTGTTAAACAAAGAGCAGGTGGGGACAGTCGGTGCCTTTGTCATTAAAGTGGCTTTGCCGTTGCTATTCTTTCAATCCCTTGCCTCTAAAGACCTGCATGAAATCTGGTATTTTGAATACTTTGCCATATATAGCAGCGTGACTTTGCTGCTTTATGGCAGCGGTTTCTGGATCATGCGCCGTCATTTTCAGAATACGCATTCGCAAAGTGCAGTCTTGTCGCTGGGTGCCGCAATGTCAAATACCGGGCTGATTGGTACAGCTGTGCTTAGCTTATTGATCGGGCAACAGGCGATGACTTATACCTCTCTGGTGGTGATCATTGAAAGCGTGTTGCTGATTCCGCTGGTGCTGGTCATGGCTGCGCTGGGCACACAACATCAGGCAAATCTCGGCGCCATTCTGAAAAGTGTGCTACTGACCTTGCTGAAGAATCCCTTATTTATGGGGGTAATGCTCGGCATGGCCTGTGCGGTTTTCCAGATTAAAATTCCAGTCTATCTCGATCAGGTCTTTGCCTTGATTGGTCAGACAGCCTCACCATTGGCCCTGTTTGCCATTGGCGGCGGGATCGTGGGAATGAGTCTGAAATATGTCAATCTGCAAAGTTTCTATCTGGTATTTTCCAACAATATCATGATGCCGGTATTGATGTATCTGGGACTGAGCCAGTTAACTGATTTAAATCAGGAAATGGTCCATGCCGGTACGCTCATTGCAGCTTTGCCGATGCCGACGATTTTTGGCATGTTGGGACAGGCGTATGGTCTGAATGATCGAACTTTAACACCATTGTTGATGAGTACCATTGCCGGTTTTATCGTGACCAGTGGCTTAATTGCCTTGTGGTGGGGATAATCTTTTAGAAGATGAATGCTCTGCTATTAAAAAGCCCCAAATTGCATGGGGCTTTTTATATTTTAATTTTGTGGAATTAACTTAACTCTTTTTCGCAGGTGCTTTTTTCTGCTCAGCCAGCATTTTGTCTACCGCTGCCAAAGACTCTTTGGCCTGTGGAACATTTTGCTGCGCCAGTGCGGCAAAGATTTTCTTCGCTTCTGGCAGGTTTTGCGGAACAATACTGCCATTGGCAAACATATTACCTACTGCCATCAGCGCCGGAATATAACCTTTTTTTGCCAGTTCCTGAATGCTGCTTAGGCCTTGCTGAATCGGTTTTTCATCTTTGTTTTTGAAACCGCTGCTGATGTCATATAAGGCTTTGGCATGAATGGCCTGCATATTGCCTTTGCTGATCAGCGGTTGCAGCTTTTGCAGTCCGGCTTTATTTGACGCTGCTGTATTTTCAGAAAACAGCAGTATGGCCAGATCAATGCTGGCATCATC
Source organism: Acinetobacter lwoffii (assembly GCF_024129595.1). Taxonomy (GTDB): domain Bacteria; phylum Pseudomonadota; class Gammaproteobacteria; order Pseudomonadales; family Moraxellaceae; genus Acinetobacter; species Acinetobacter lwoffii_O. Next base: position 25,676 of record NZ_JAMXXS010000031.1, read on the forward strand.
AAATTTGGCTGCCGAAGCGCGTTCCAGATGCTGTTTGGCTTTGGTCAAATCCTGTTTGAGTCCGAGTGTGCCGGCTGCATAATTTTTACCCAATACATAATTGGCCACCGGATAACCTTTGCTGGCTGCCTGTTCGTAGAGCTGAATGGCTTTTTTCTCGTCTTTGGTTGTACCTTGGCCGGTTTGGGTCAAATAGCCTAAGTTATATAAAGCCTGGGCGTTTCCTTGACTGGCCAATTGATTCAAAGCGTCATAGGCACCTTTAAAATTATTGGCTTTGACCATGGCCTCAACTTTTTGAAATTGGGGATCGACTTGATCTTTTACGGTATTTGCCAAAGCGAATTGCGCAGAAACGGCAAGAACTGCAGCGAGTACTAATTTTTTCATGGTTCCTATAACCTTATTATTGCTGGCACCTTATTCCTTGGTGCGGTTTTAATCATTTTCACTTACATCATAAAAGGATTTTGTGCTTTGTAAATATACAATTTGTCACTAAATACAAATCATCGAAGCACAATATACCGATTAAATCGATGCATGATTCGGACAGGTTTCTGATCAATCCTGCAGATATCAAAAGGATTGCTTTGCTTCAGCTGACTTCTCTGTTTAAATCTCGGTTTGAATCAGACTCCCAGGATTTCACCATGTTTGTCAAAACCATTAAACGTCACTATGACAGAATCAATGCTGATGAATCGATTGCCGATGAAGACAAGATTGATGCGCTGCTAATGAAACTTGGGGCAGAGTTTTTGATGAGTCAGGAAGACCGGGTATATGTTTTTCAAAAAGGTGAATTAACAGCAAAGTTTGATGCCAAACATGCGCGAGCCTATCATTTCAAAGACTATGTCGTGAAAGACATGAATAAGCTGTTTCATGGTTTCTAAAACAAAAAAGCCAAGAATTTCATCTTGGCTTTTTTTATGGGCTACGCAATGATTATTGCGGACGCGCCACATCACCACTTAAGGCTTCAGGAAGTTCCAGAACATCTAGACCTAACTCGGTCAATGCTTCAGGTTTTGCAACGACTAGCGCTTTATAACCATTTTCAATCGCGATGCTATTGACGATTTCAACATCATTATTCAGTTTGGTCGCAACATCAGGCGCGGCACCTGTGCCTTGAACCAGATGTAACCAGTGTTTTGGCTTGGCTTTAAACCATAAACGCGCAATCACTTCCTGACCCAGGTAGCAACCCTTGTCGTAGTGAATGCCTTCGCGTTGATGCAAACGTAATTCTTGTGGTTGAAACAGGGTCGCGGTGGCAGCCTGAATCCAGGCTTGACCTGATTCAATAGCTTGCTGTTCCCACATCGTTACATCGGTTTCAGTCGCCATAAAGTCAGTATGAATGCCATTAACGGCTGGATAAACCGGACCAACCAGTTCCAGTTTCATTTTTGAAAAGGCGCCAAATTTCTTAATATGATTGGCCAGTTCCGTAGCCTGATCTGCAATGCTCACGATTTCAAAGCTTTCCGGACTGATTTTTTTAAGCCATAAGCCAAATTGAATGCGTCCTTTCAGACTGCAGATTGCAGTATAGCGGGTCTGGTTTTCCGCCAAAGTTTCAGTATTCAAAGTCACCTGACCTTGAAGGAATTTTTGTGCATCTACACCATTCAGACTAAACAATGTAAAAGCAGGAGACGCTGCCATAATAAGCCCCGGTTTGAATACTATAAATCAATGCAGTTATTGTGCAGCAAGCATCAAATAGAGGCAAACAAAAAAGCCAACAATCGAAATCATTGGCTTTTAGCGAGCGGATCTTTAGTGGTGATGGCTAGCCGGTAATGACGAATCACAAGGGAATTTGCCTCCACAGACCCGTACGGTTTCCATCATGCCCTGATCTTCATGGTCGAGGATATGACAATGTTGTACGAAGTCACCTTCAAATTTCTTGTAATGGCTGCGGACAATATAGGTATAGTTTTGTTTTACAAAAAGCGTGTCCTTAAACTGTCCTTTCATGCCACGGTATTGCACATCATCCAGAACTGGATTCACCGGATCTTCTGGTGCCACTGCCTCACTGACATCCTTACCTTGAGGATTCAAAATTTTAACAATCTGGAACGGGTTAACATGAATATGGAACGGATGACCACCAAAACCAGCGCTGGTCAGTTCCCATTCATCAGTCTGTCCAACTTGTAATTGACGGACATATTCGCTATCCACTGAACCATCTCCATCAAAGAAATCTCCGAAACTCAGTGTATCTCCATCTTTTTTATGCCGGAAGCCAAATTTGAATACGCCAGTTCTAGGGTCGGGACCGAGCGAAAAAGCACTATATTATTTTGGTCGGGCAGCAACTACTTTATCAATTTCCGGTGTCATCAGTGATGGATGATCACTAAACGCAGAAAGATTAAGCTGAGATAACTGGCTCTGGATGTCTTTGCTTAAACCAATTTTTTGTGCCCGATCTTTCAGGAACTGGGCAGCAGTCTGAGCCTTGGTCTTGGTTGCTTTTACATTGACCCATCCCAGCAGTTGGGCATTGAAGCGGTGATTTGGAGCAATTTGAGGGCCTACATTCGGTAATGGCGCGTTAATTTCATCATCGATATTCAATTTGGTGTCAAAAATGCAGTATCTATTGGTGGTCGGAAAGGCGACCATTGCATCATGACGATAACCAGGATGGAACACGGACAGGGTTCTGGTCTGTATATGATTCATGGTTAAGCCATCTTGCGCGATGGTATGCACATTCAGGCTATTCAGCTTCTCAAATTCAGCTTTCTTGTCTGCCTCCTGATAGGCTGAACAGGCTTTAATGGTTTGCTCTGCGCTAAACTTACTGGAGTCAGGAATTTCCTTTATGATTAAACCAATGGTATCGCGTACACCGCCATGAATCATGCGCCAGCGGTTAAATACATTCTGTTCAACCTTCATCTCTCCCACAATTTTACCGTTGATAGACGTGTAGTAATTCTGGTTGGTCCAGAAGCCACCAATAGACAGGTCATTATAATTTTCCAGCATGCCTATACCTACACCTTCACAGTTATTGGGAACAGCGAATGTGACATTAGGATCGGGATTGCTACAGCGATATTGGATTTGCTGGAACAGCAGGATATTTTCATTCGGATAACTGTTTTTTTCTTTCCAGAGAATATCCATATCTCCAGTTGAGGTGACTTTGCCATTTTTGACTTTTGGTGTTCTTGAGCCTTCAACAATCAATGGGCCTGCCATGCCATTCGACACCTGAAGAGCAGTTGAGCCATGCAGATGGGCGTGATACCAGTAAGTCCCTGCGGGATGATTCGGTTCCATTTTGAACTGATAATCAAATTTTTCCTGAGGTTTGAATTTCAGGAAAACATTATCACTATTGCCTTGAGGACTGACCCAGAAGCCATGGGTATGCAGGTTGGTGGTATTAAAGCAGTGTGGTTCATTTACATTCTCAACATGAGTTGGACAGGTTGTTTCTGACTCGGGTGGCAGCTGGTTATTCAGGTTAAGCGCCATGGTTTCACCTTGTTTGACCCGAATCTGTGGTCCGACCAGCTGATCCTCGACATATTCACCGGTTTTTTTCTTATCAAATAAACTGGGTTTGGTTAAATAGCCTCTCAGCAGTACCTGATCCCATAATCCGTTTCTAGGGTTATAGAGTTTGCTGGTTTTATAGGCCACGATCAGCTCATATTTGCCCTTGGCACTTTTCGGTAACAGAGGTGGGTTGCTAATTAAGCTGTCTGATGTTGTCGGAACGGGATGTGATGGCTTGGGTGAAGGTGTTGGGTATGAGGGATGAGAGGGGTGGGACGGGTTAGAGGGATTGGATGGCGGCGATGGATTTTTTGTTCCATCCCAACCGCGAGCTAAGAGCGTCAAAATGGCGGCTATAGCTCCGAATATTGCGATTTTCAACATTTCAGTTCTGCCTGTTATGGTTATTGTTTTAATGTGAGGATTGCGAATAATGTGACATTCGTCACACTGAGCTTCTGGTAGTTTTGGAAAATCTGCTATCCCAAATTAGGGGATTGAAATTTTGCTAAATGCGGCGACAGGACAGGCCTATGAAAACCAGTCAGACTATATTTTTTCATCTTTAAAAAAATGCACATAAAATTAATTATTTATTAATGATATTAGTGGTTTATAGTAATATTCAAATAAAAAGATAGAGAAATATTTTGCAACATAAGACTAAAGAATAAGGCGAATTATTCATATTTTTTTAGCAAAAGACCGCTTTAAAGCAAAAATTCTAAAGTCTATGTAACAAATTTTTGCGAAAATACCGATTTTTATAATTAAGTATTTGAAAAATATAAAATTTGGGAAATGCTATTTGTGCAGCGTACAATGCTGCTATTACAAAAGTAACTCATCGATATCTATTGATGAATAAAAATAGAGATAAACGAGGGCAGGCAAGCTTATGAACAACAACTACCGTAAACCGCTGCAATCCACCCAGCTGGAATATTACGACGTGCGACAGGCCGTAGAAGATATTCAGCCAGGCGCATATGCCAAACTTCCTTATACTTCCAAAGTCCTGGCAGAGCAGTTGGTGCGTCGTTGTGATCCTGCCATTCTGGAACAGTCTTTACGCCAGCTGATTGAGCGTAAACAGGAACATGATTTTCCTTGGTATCCGGCACGTGTAGTGTGTCATGACATCTTGGGGCAAACGGCATTGGTTGATCTTGCTGGTTTACGTGATGCGATTGCCGATCAGGGCGGTGACCCGTCTAAAGTCAATCCGGTAGTTCCAACCCAGCTGATTGTCGATCATTCACTGGCAGTTGAGTTTGGTGGTTTTGATCCGGATGCCTTTGAGAAAAACCGTGCCATTGAAGACCGTCGTAATGAAGACCGTTTTCATTTTATTGAATGGACCAAAACTGCCTTTGAAAATGTCGATGTGATTCCTGCCGGTAATGGCATCATGCACCAGATCAATCTGGAGAAAATGTCTCCGGTGATTCAAAACCGTGATGGTCTGGCATTCCCGGATACCTGTGTCGGTACAGATTCGCATACGCCACATACCGATGCATTGGGCGTGATCTCGATTGGTGTGGGTGGCCTGGAAGCGGAAAACGTGATGCTTGGTCGTGCGTCTTGGATGCGTCTGCCAGATATTATCGGTGTGGAATTGGTGGGTCAGCGCAAGCCGGGCATTACCGCAACGGATATCGTCTTGGCATTAACCGAATTCCTGCGTAAAGAACGTGTGGTTGGTGCATATTTAGAATTCTTTGGTGAAGGTGCTGACAGCATGTCGGTGGGTGATCGTGCCTCGATTTCCAACATGACCCCGGAATATGGCGCAACGGCTGCGATGTTCTATATCGATCAGAACACGATTGATTATCTGACCTTGACCGGCCGTGAGCCTGAGCAAGTCAAACTGGTCGAAACCTATGCCAAAGAAATTGGTCTTTGGGCATCGGATATGACCCAAGCGGAATATCCACGTGTATTGCGTTTCGATTTATCGACTGTGACACGTAACATCGCTGGCCCATCGAATCCGCATGCACGTGTATCAACCTCTGACCTGAAAGAAAAAGGCATTGCCGGTAATTTAGAAGCAGCTCGCGCGCAAGAAGCAGAAGGCTTAATGCCAGATGGCGCGGTGATTATCGCGGCGATTACGTCTTGTACCAATACCTCAAACCCGCGAAATACCGTGGCGGCAGGTTTGCTGGCGCGTAAGGCCAATGAACTCGGTTTAGTCCGTAAGCCTTGGGTGAAATCTTCTTTTGCACCGGGTTCTAAAGCAGCAGCGTTATATCTTGAAGAAGCTGGCGTACTCAAAGATTTAGAAAAACTGGGCTTTGGTATCGTGGCTTATGCCTGCACCACTTGTAACGGCATGTCGGGCGCACTAGATCCAAAAATTCAGCAAGAAATTATTGACCGTGACCTGTATGCCACAGCGGTATTGTCGGGCAACCGTAATTTCGATGGCCGTATCCATCCTTATGCGAAGCAGGCTTTTCTGGCATCTCCACCACTGGTGGTGGCGTATGCGATTGCCGGTACGATTCGTTTTGATATCGAAACGGATTCACTTGGTAATGACAAAGATGGCAACCCGATTTATCTAAAAGACATCTGGCCATCGGATGAAGAAATTGATGCACTGGTGAAAGAAGCAGTGAAGCCGGAACAGTTCCGTCAAATCTATATTCCGATGTTTGACTTGGGTGTGAATGAAAAGGCAGCAAGCCCGCTATATGACTGGCGTCCGCAAAGTACCTATATCCGCCGTCCGCCGTATTGGGAAGGTGCTCTCGCTGCACCACGTACCTTAGCCAATATGCGTCCACTGGCGATCTTGGGTGATAACATCACCACCGATCATTTGTCACCATCGAATGCTATTGTTTTAGACAGTGCTTCAGGTGAATACCTGAAAAAAATGGGCGTGCCTGAGGAAGACTTTAACTCCTATGCAACGCATCGCGGTGATCACCTGACCACGCAACGTGCGACTTTTGCTAACCCGAAACTGTTTAATGAAATGGTGGTGCGTTCTGACGGCACCATCAAACAGGGTTCGAAAGCACGTGTGGAACCTGAAGGCGAAGTGATGCGGATGTGGGAAGCGATTGAAATCTACATGAACCGTAAACAGCCGTTGATCATTATTGCCGGTAAGGATTATGGTCAGGGTTCGAGTCGTGACTGGGCAGCAAAAGGTGTACGTCTGGCGGGTGTAGAAGCGATTGTAGCAGAAGGTTTTGAGCGTATTCACCGTACCAACTTGGTCGGTATGGGGGTATTGCCGCTTGAGTTTAAGCCGGGTACAGATCGTAAGACTTTAGGTCTTGATGGTACTGAGCTGTATAGCGTGATTGGTAATATCGCGCCACGTTCGACGTTGACTTTGGTGGTTGAACGTTCAACCGATGATGGTAAGAACCAGATTATTGAAGTGCCTGTGACTTGCCGTCTGGATACTGAAGAAGAAGTGCATGTGTATGAAGCGGGTGGGGTATTGCAGCGCTTTGCACAGGATTTTTTGGAAGGGAATGTGGCTTAATCTTTTTTAAAATCACCCCTAGCCCCTCTTTGAAAAAGAGGGGAACTTCCCATTGCTGTCCCACAATTTTTCACAAGAGGAAGCTCATTTGAGCTTCCTCTTGTTTTATGGGTATTTTATCGGGTGAAAATAAAGCTTT
>NZ_JAMXXS010000032.1:0-32356 GCF_024129595.1 Acinetobacter lwoffii
TGCTCTGATATATGTGCTATGGATCTGGATTAGATAGGTAATATAGATGCCTGGATAAACGCTGCAGCTTGCAGCTTTTATCCAAGCATCGGGATTAGACGTTTTAGAGATTATGGACCAGACAATAATATTGGCAGTCCATAATCTACTAAAACCAATAGAAGGTTAAACTTGGGATATTGCTTGTATTGTCCACCTGTGGACTATATAATCAAATTTAATCTGATTAAGGACGGTAAAGAATGACAAATGCAGATTTTAAACTGCTAGTTGAATCATTGGGATTTTACAACCCTGAAGCGATACGCGATTATTTCAAAGCTATAGGCTTTAATGAATCTATTAACGTCCGACCAATCCAATATTGGTTAAATGGTAAAAGTGTAGCTCTCAATATGCCGATTCCAGACGATGTGGTTGAGCATTTTAAGCAGCTTGAACAAATGAAAATTGAGTTATCAGGCCAAGAGAAATTTAAGAAAAATTGCTTTCTCTACAAAGATAAATATCTAATGTGGGAAAAATTCCCTGAGCTAGAAGGGCTACCTAGTACGTACCTTAATCAACTCATGGTTCTGGTGAATATGCTACATGGTTATAGGGAAATGCAGTATTGCACAAGCTACTAGGAATCATAGAATGAAAAATCAGGATCTTTCTATTGTCGAGCTAATTAGTAAACGCAATAAAATTGTCTATACGGTTTGCGGATTATTGGTCTTACTGACAATCTTATCTTTTGCCAGATACTTTCTGAATTTTAGTATCCTTTACCTTTTAATTCTGCTTATTCCATTTTTTGTATTGATGTATTGGATGATAAGAGTTACCGAACATATAAAAGATGAGAAAAATTTAAAAGAATCTTCTTAATGAAGTGAGTAAATCGTACAACTCATGATCTAGTCTAAGATCTGTTAGTTAAATATCTAAGATGAATGGGAATAGAATCGCATATAATTCTGCATTCACAAAATTTTAGCATCGGTAGTAATCATGGATACAGCTCTAATTCAAACGCTAAAAAAAATTCTTAAGCAGTTTCCAAAATTTTGGAATGGTGAAAACCTCCAAAGATCCCTCGTTATTGATGCAATTCAGAAGAAAGAAGCTGATTTAGTTAAAGCTTTAATCAATAACAGTAAGATTAAGTCTATTTATAGTACCGATGTTGATGGTGTCCTTATTTTTGAGTTTGAAAAGCTCATTAGCCTATTGAAATATAAAGAGTATTGGGCTGATAGTTTTACTAAGTACCGTAATAATGTAGGTTTGACCAGTGAAGGTAAATATTTAGATTATAGTTCTGATGTTGTTTTAGATTTTCCTTTTAAAGATTGTGTTCTTGAAGGTGGAATGACTAAAGAGGATCAGGGTAAGGATGAAATTTATTACAATGAAATCATTGCCCGTGATGAAATTGATCGTCTATTTTCTCCAAAAGTATTCACAAATTCAAAACGCTATATTGAAAATGGTGTGCAAGAAGATATTGGTGAATTTACAAATCAAGATAATCTAATTATTAAAGGTAATAATTTGATCGCTTTACATTCATTGAAATTAAATTTTTCAAATTCAATAAAATGTATTTTTATTGATCCGCCTTATTACTTTATTGAGAAAAAACCTGCTGATACTTTTGTCTACAACTCTAACTTTAAGCTTTCATCTTGGTTAGTGTTTATGAAAAATCGGCTAGAAATAGCAAGAGAGCTTTTGACAGAAGATGGTGTTTTATACATCACAATATCAGATGATGGCGCGCACTATTTAAAAGTCATGACTGATGGTATTTTCGGTCAAGAAAATTTCATAGCCGACGTGATTTGGCAATCAAGAAAATCTGTATCAAGTGATGGATTGATTTCTGTTTCGAGTAACCATGTCTTAACTTATGCAAAAAATAAAAATAAGATAAATAAACATGAATTTAGATTGGCATTGGATGTTGAAGGATTTGATTTAGAAGATGAATTGGGTAAGTACAAGGTAGAGCCTTTTGATGCACCAAATGAAAGAAAAAATTTATCTTACGAGATAGTAAATCCTAATACAGGAACTAAATATTTTCCTCCGGCAGGAAGACATTGGAGAACGAAGGAAAGTGAGTATTTAGATTTATTAGCAAAAAATAGAATTCAATTTGGCTTAAAAGGCGAGAGTAAACCCCAGCTAAAAGTATATTTAGAAGATGCTATTGAAGCTGGAAAGGGTAAAGCTGCTACTACATTATGGGATTCGATCACCCCCGATACTATACTTTGGACATCGACTGATACAACAACAAATGCGACCAAGCATCAACAAGAGTTATTTAATAAAGTTCTATTTGAAAACCCTAAACCTGAGAATTTAGTTCAACGGGCTATAGAACTCGCAACTAATGAAAATGATTTAGTATTAGATTTTCATCTCGGCAGTGGAACGACGTGTGCGACTGCTCATAAAATGGGACGTCGATATATTGGTATAGAACAGATGGACTATATCAATGAAATTACCGTACCTCGCCTACAAAAAGTCATTGAAGGTGAGCAAGGGGGGATCTCTAAAGATGTGAAATGGCAAGGCGGTGGAAGTTTTGTCTACACTGAGCTTATGGAATTAAATTACCTTTTTATTCATCAAATTGAACAAGCAAAAACAACAGAACAATTACTTCATATATTTGAAGTCATGAAAGTAGAAGCGCACCTTAATTATCATATTGCATTAGATCGTGTTTTAAATAATGAATATGAAATTGATGGGGTTAATCATTTGGTAACGTTTAATGAGCTTGAATTAACTCAGCAAAAACATCTTTTAATTGAAGTTCTGGATAAGAATCAGTTGTATGTGAATTTCTCAGAAATAGATGATCAAAGATATGCTATTTCAGAAAGCGATAAAGCTTTCACAACTAGCTTTTATCATAAGGATTGATCATGGCTAGAAACACTAAAGTAACGAAACAAGATCTTTTATTTAACCAATTCCAACAAATTGATAAATTTGGATTGTTTCAGGGGAATTATCAAACCCCTGAATATTTAAAATCTAACTTGAAAGACGACTTACGTTCTTATCAAGAAGAAGCCTTACGCTATCTACATTATGCACAAATTCATAATGAAGCAGATATACGTTTTAAGCATTTGTTATTTAATATGGCAACTGGCTCAGGTAAAACGATGGTCATGGCCAGTGCAATTCTTTATTTGTTTAAGGAATATGGCTACCAAAACTACATTTTCTTTGTACATACGGATGCAATTATCCAAAAAACTAAAGAAAACCTTTTAAATAAATTATCGTCTAAATATCTTTTTGCTCAATCTATTGAAATAGAAGGGGAACGTATAGTTATTGAAGCAGTCGATACATTCCCAAGACAGCCAAGTAAAAATACCATTTACTTAAAGCTATCAACGATTCATAAAATCCATGATGAGTTGAATAGCTATAAAGAGAACAGTATTACTTATGAGGATTTAGCTGAAATTCCACTTGTTTTATTGGGTGATGAAGCGCATCACTTTAATGCTGAAACAAAAGCTAAGGGTAAATCTAAGACTTCAACAGAGTATGAGGAATTAACTTGGGAACGTACTATTGAGCGTATCCTTGCATTAAAAGAAAAGAATCGTTTATTAGAATTTACTGCGACAATTAATTTAGAAAATAAGGAAATATACCAAAAGTACAAAGATAAAATCGTTTATCAGTACGACTTAAAGAAATTTATGACTGATGGTTTTTCTAAGAAAGTTATGCTTTTAGAAGCTAATCAGCATGATGATGAAAAAATGATTGATGCCGTTTTATTAAGCCAATATCGTAAGTTAGTGGCAATTAAACACGGTATTAAGGATTTTAAACCAATTATTCTATTTAAGTCGAATAAGATTGCAATTTCTAAGGCTAAGCAAGATCAATTTACCCAAATTATCAATGATTTAACCCCAGAAAAGGTTAAGCAGCATTTAGTGAATAAACAAACACAAATTACTTCATCAAGTAGTATTTGGAATAAAGTAATTTCTTATTATCTAAATCAAAATCTGATAACAATTGTGGAAAGTATACAAGATGATTTTAAAGAGCTTAATATTTTAAACGTGAACAAATCAGATATTCTAGAAGAATATCCCGTTTTATTAAATACTTTAGAAAATCCTGATAATCCAATACGATTAATATTTGCCGTTGCGAAGGTTAATGAAGGTTGGGATGTTTTAAACTTGTATGACATTGTTCGCATAAGTGAAAGTGCATCATCAACTAAATCAGGAACTGATAGTGAAGCGCAGTTAATTGGGCGTGGAGCAAGGTACTATCCATTCATTTTGAACGATGAAAAAAGTTTTATTCGTCGTTTTGACTTAAGTACAAGTGAACTCAGTGTTTTAGAACAATTACATTATCATACGATCAATGAACCTGCTTATATTAGAACTTTGCATCAATCCTTAGAGCAAGCTGATATTGTTGTAGATACAGATGGGCAAGGTATCGTTGAACATGCCAAGCTCAAGCCTGCTTTTAAAGATTCTCACTTTTATAAACATGGACAATTATTTTTTAATGAAGTTGAAGAAATTACAGGACAAGAACGTTCGTGGACTTCATATTCATTAGAAAAACAGTATGAGATTTCTTATAAAACTGCTAATGAAGTTGGACTCGATAATCTAACTGGCAATCAAAACACTGTATTACATACGCAGACTTTACAGCTAGATCAGCGTTATTGGTTTAAAGCTTTACAGAAAATTAGGTTCTTTGAATTTAGTAATCTAAAACACTATTTCCCTGATTTAAGTAGTCTTGATGAGTTTTTATCTGATTCTCAATACTTAGGTGGATTAACAATTAATGTGAACTTACCTAGTAAGCTCAATCTAAGTGATCTTCCTCCTCGGGAGAAATTACAACTTCTGGAAACAGTTTTGACAAGGATTTCTGAGAACATTCGTCGTAACTATCAGAAATACAGAGGCACATACCGTTTTATTAGTAAACCGTTAAAAGATGTAATTACTGATTATACTGTTCATGTTGATCCAAATATGATGATCAATCAAAGAATCACATCAGAGAGTACCATTGGGAAAAAATGGTATGTCTATGATCAGGCTATCCTGAATCAGTTAGAACATAAGCTTATTAAGCTGCTAGAACAGTTTATGCAGAAACTGAATACTAAATATGATGATATTTACATTATTCGTAATGATGAGAAAACTACACGCTTTAAATTAACCGAATTTAATGGTGTCCGAGGTTTTATGCCTGATTTCATTATGTTGATGAAGGATAAGGCCAATGATGATATTTATTATCAGGTCTTTTTAGAACCAAAAGGCGATGATCGTTTGATACAAGATGCATGGAAAGAAAACATGCTAGAAAAAATAAATGATCCCAACCTTATTATGGTTGAAAGTGATGAAAATGTACGTTTAGTAGGCGTTAAATTCTTTGCTGAAAGTAAACGACATGAATTCATTAAAGACTTATCAGACAAGTTATATGACAGTCAGCAGTTAGAAGCGCAGTCATTATTAATTTAGGTTTTCCAATATGAATTAACAAACAGTAAAAAATCCGATTTCAAGAAATCGGATTTTTTTATCTATAACAACTTACGTATTGCATGAATGACAAATTAAAAAAGTAACTAAATATTCTGTATCTATAGAGTATAGCCTAACGGAACAAAATAAAGTCTTAAAAAGCAACTCAAAAACCGTATTTATAGACTTAATATTTAATTTCGGTACAATATGTATTTAATTATCTAAACTCTAACGGTACAGAATGCCTAATCAGGTCGGATATATTCGAGTCAGTTCAACTGAACAAAATACTGAACGTCAATTAGATGGAATCAGCCTGGATAAGACCTTTACTGAAAAGGCAAGCGGTGGTAGCCGTGAACGTCCTCAGTTAAATGCAATGCTCGACTATCTGCGTGAAGGTGATACGGTGCATGTTCATAGTATTGATCGTCTGGCACGTAATACAAATGATCTGAACGAAATTGTGAATAGTCTGAATGATCGTGGTATAACCATTATTTTTCATAAAGAGAATTTGACCTTCAGTCATGATGTAGCACAATCGGCAATAAATAAACTCATGTTTCAGATGCTTGCTGCATTTGCAGAGTTTGAACGCTCCATGATCCGTGAGCGTCAAAAGGAAGGAATTGCAAAAGCCAAAGCGAAGGGCTTATATAAGGGAAGAAAGCGGAAGGTTGACTATGTTGAAATACGAAAAGCAATGGCTGAAGAAAATTCAACATTTAGAGGTGTTGCAGAAAAGTTTAAAGTAGGGATAGCAACAGTACAAAGAGCTTTAAAAGAAGAAACTAATAATCAATAAGGTTGATTAATGAAGACGCTTAGATATTCAAATTTAGAAAAGATCATGACCATTTATACTGAAATTTCTACTTATATTACATTTCATAATGCGACTGGTTTAACAGATATAAATAAATCAATGGAAGATTTTTGAACCGTACCGGGTTTGTCGGAGACCAAGCTTTCTGAGAGAATGTCCCGATGAAAAAAGTAAAATATACCCCTGAAATCAGAGAAAGAGCGGTTCAATTATTGATTGAATCCGAGAAAGATTATCCATCGAATTGGGCTGCGATCACCGCTATTGCTCCCTGAGCAGTATACTGCGCAAGGGTTGTACTCCTGAAACACTACGTGTTTGGTATCAAAAATATTTAGATAAACAAAATCCAGTTAAAGTACAGCAGCTTTCAGACCAAGAACGTATCAAACAACTCGAACGCGAAAATAAAGAACTGCAACGCGCCAATGAAATTCTACGTAAAGCAGCCGCTTTTTTCGCCCAGGCGGAGCTCGACCGCCCACACAAATAATGGTGGATTTTATCCATAATAATAAAGAGCTGTACGGAGTCGAGGCGATTTGTAGAATTTTACCGATCGCACCTTCAACCTATTACCGGACTCTAGATCTCTGTGAAAATCCAGAACATCGAGCAAAGCGAGATTTACATGACTTGCATCATGCTGAGGAGATTAAACGAATTTGGAAGGAAAGTTCAGGTCGGTATGGTGTACGTAAAGTCTGGCAAAAACTGAAACGTGAAGGCTATATTATTGCGCGCTGTACTGTTGCTCGATTAATGCAAAAGCTAGGTATAAAAGGTGTTTGGCGTGGTAAGAACAAACAAACCACCCGTAGCCGAGATGATCAAAAACGAGCGGATGACTTGGTAAAACGTAATTTTACTGCTGATCATCCTGACCAACTGTGGGTGAGTGACTTTACGTATATTCAAACAAATTCAGGCTGGGTTTATACTGCATTTATTATTGATGTGTTCTCACGAGCAATTGTTGGATGGAAAGTATCGACACGGATGAATACAGATATGGTGCTCGATGCATTGGAGCAAGCATTGCATGATCGAGGCATGCCAAAGAATGTGATTCATCATTCCGACAGAGGTGTGCAATATCTTTCCATTCGCTATACCAATCGTTTAGAAGCAGCAAATTTACGAGCATCAGTCGGTACGACTGGTGATTCATACGATAATGCTTTGGCTGAAACGGTGAATGGCTTATACAAAACAGAGGTGATTGAATATCTAAAAGCAGATTGGCAAGGTTTAGCGGATGTACAACTTGCGACACTAAATTGGGTAGATTGGTTCAATAAAGAGCGTGTACATAGTGCACTAGGTTATGTATCACCTTTTGATTTTGAAGCAATGTACTATGATAAGATTAACCCGTTAGGTCAGGTGGCCTAACTTAAATAAAAAACTCTCCGACAAACCCGGTACGGTTCAGTTGATTGAATTATAGGGGCTATCAATGCGAGTTGGAAAATCAAAAAAAGAAGCTTTGGCTTCTTTTTTTTTTGATCATCTATAAGTGCTTATACAACTGAGAAAATATAAAACACTTGAGAATTTTCTTAAGTCATACATTGTGACTTAAGAATTTGATAAAGAACATTGTATGAAATAAAAAAGAGAAAATCATAAATATTTGAAAAATAATAATAAATAAAATTGGCATGCAAGTTGCAATAATCTTATGGAGAATATGAGGATTTTGGTATGCAGCAACTCAATGTAGAACAGCCTCCTTGCTTTATTCATGTTACAGGGACTCAGCGTGACAAATATATCGAATTTGAATTTTCGATAGGTGATCCAGAGTTAGCTGTAGAAATGATTATGCCAGTCAAGGCTTTTGAAGAATTCTGCGCACACCATCAAGTACAGCACCTAAGTACGGATGATTTTGCAAAGATTGAATATGACCGCATGAAGTGGCGATTTGGACAGGCCGGTATTAGAGAATAAAAACTCTAGTCTTTATTAAAAAATCAGGAAGATTTATATGCAAATTGATATTAAAACATCTTCAGTTAAGCCTTTAAGAAATACTTATGCTTATATTGAAAAAAGATTTGGTGATAAACCAGCTTCACGTTATCAAGAAGCGACCTACGATATTCAGGAAGAAATTAATTTTCATTACAAACCTTTATGGCAGCCTGAATTTGATCTTTACGATAAGGGCCGTACTGTAATCCAAATGAAAGATTGGTACGTGCTTAAAGATCCTCGTCAATTTTATTATGGGGCTTATACCCAAACTCGAGCTAAACAACAAGAGATTTTAGAAAGTAATTTTACGCTTGTTGAAAAACACGATTTATTAAGAAATATTTCTGAAGAAATTCTAAACAAAGTAACGAAATTACTACTCCCACTTTATTGTAAACAAGACATTTTTATCTTTTATATTCAATGGCTTATTTTCCTGCTAATTGGTAATACCATGAAAAATACCATGCTCAGAAAAGGCTTAACAATATTTTGAAAAATTGCCTACTGAGCGCTGCCGCACAGCTCCATAGGCCGCTTTCCTGGCTTTGCTTCCAGATGTATGCTCTTCTGCTCCTGCAGCTAATGGATCACCGCAAACAGGTTACTCGCCTGGGGATTCCCTTTCGACCCGAGCATCCGTATGAGACTCATGCTCGATTATTATTATTATACTCTGTACACGACAAATTTCACAGAACCCTTATCCTATCAGGATTCTGCTTTCTTAAAATTGCCAAAATTTCCTTAAACTCTTCTTTTTTCCCAAAACCAATTAAACGCTGAATCGCCATTTGAACATAGTCTAAACCATAGCGAAATAAACTCATTGAGAGTCGTCCATGCTTCTTTATTTTTATCGCTTTTTTTTGATTATGTTGCCATTCACCCGTTAAGTAACACCAACAGAAGCTTATAGCTAACACCGCAATCAATTTTTTCACTCGTCTAGGGTCTGTCAAGCGCGTATTTTCAAGATTAAACCCGCGTCCTTTGAGACAACTGAATAAGGTTTCAATTTCCCAGCGTAATGCATAATCCTGAATAGCATTGGCATTAAACTGAGGAGAAACGACGAGTAAAAGCTCTCCATTTTCTAACTGTAGTGCACTTATATATAGTTTCACCCGACCAACCAAAATCCGTCGTTTACGACATTCAATTTGACCAACTTTAAGATGGCGAAATAAATCACTAATTTTATGATTCTTTCCTAAATGATTGGTGACAATGAAGTTTTTTTAACACGAATGCAGAAGTTGATGTCTTGTTCAATTAACCATGTAAACCACTGCTCACCGATAAACTCTCTGTCTGCGAACACATTCACAATACGGTCTTTACCAAAAATGGCTATAAAGCGTTGAATCAAAGCAATACGCTCTTTCGTATCTGAATTTCCACGTTTATTAAGCAATGTCCAAAGGATAGGTATCGCTATTCCACGATAAACGATTGCGAGCATCAGGATATTAATATTTCGTTTTCCCCATTTCCAATTGGTTCTATCTAAAGTCAGTTGCACTTGGTCGAATGAAAACATATTGAAAATCAACTGAGAAATTTGACGATAATCAAAATACTGACCTGCAAAGAAGCGCTGCATACGTCGATAAAATGATTGTGGTAAACACTTGATGGGCAAGGCTTTAGATGCAGAAGAAAGATTACATGTTTGCTTTAAAATAATCACAAGCATGATGAGCGCAAAGCACTTTAAATGTGACTTGTTCCATTTTAGAGATTTGTTTAAGATAAGATATAACTCATTGAGATGTGTCATAGTATTCGTCGTTAGAAAACAATTATTGTGACATTATTTCAATGAGTTATCTATTTTTGTCGTGTACAGAGATTATTATAGAAGCCCCCATGAATAAATCGCTCATCATTTTCGGCATCGTCAACATAACCTCGGACAGTTTCTCCGATGGAGGCCGGTATCTGGCGCCAGACGCAGCCATTGCGCAGGCGCGTAAGCTGATGGCCGAGGGGGCAGATGTGATCGACCTCGGTCCGGCATCCAGCAATCCCGACGCCGCGCCTGTTTCGTCCGACACAGAAATCGCGCGTATCGCGCCGGTGCTGGACGCGCTCAAGGCAGATGGCATTCCCGTCTCGCTCGACAGTTATCAACCCGCGACGCAAGCCTATGCCTTGTCGCGTGGTGTGGCCTATCTCAATGATATTCGCGGTTTTCCAGACGCTGCGTTCTATCCGCAATTGGCGAAATCATCTGCCAAACTCGTCGTTATGCATTCGGTGCAAGACGGGCAGGCAGATCGGCGCGAGGCACCCGCTGGCGACATCATGGATCACATTGCGGCGTTCTTTGACGCGCGCATCGCGGCGCTGACGGGTGCCGGTATCAAACGCAACCGCCTTGTCCTTGATCCCGGCATGGGGTTTTTTCTGGGGGCTGCTCCCGAAACCTCGCTCTCGGTGCTGGCGCGGTTCGATGAATTGCGGCTGCGCTTCGATTTGCCGGTGCTTCTGTCTGTTTCGCGCAAATCCTTTCTGCGCGCGCTCACAGGCCGTGGTCCGGGGGATGTCGGGGCCGCGACACTCGCTGCAGAGCTTGCCGCCGCCGCAGGTGGAGCTGACTTCATCCGCACACACGAGCCGCGCCCCTTGCGCGACGGGCTGGCGGTATTGGCGGCGCTGAAAGAAACCGCAAGAATTCGTTAACTGCACATTCGGGATATTTCTCTATATTCGCGGTTCAGCAGGCATGTCCCCTTTGAGGGCGACCCGACGACAGGATAATCGACCTTATGGTGCGCAAATATTTCGGCACAGACGGTATTCGTGGCAAAGCCAACGAAGGCGCGATGACGGCGGAAACCGCCTTGCGCGTCGGCATGGCGGCTGGCCGTGTCTTTCGTCGCGGTGACCACCGCCATCGTGTCGTGATCGGCAAGGATACGCGCCTGTCGGGCTATATGCTTGAACCCGCGCTCACAGCCGGTTTCACCTCGATGGGCATGGACGTATTCCTTTTTGGCCCGCTGCCGACAACGTGCTTCTCTTTAAACAGCTATTTATTTCCAATTTAATCCATCTATTGCTTTCAAAAAGTGATATATTGCTTCAATTTATATACTTTTATAATACATTCATTTTTCTAATAGCGTTTTTCATGAAAGTAAGTTTGATAGTTGCAATGGATCTTGAAAAGGGCATTGGTAAAAACAACGATTTGATGTGGCATTTACCGGCCGATATGCTTTTTTTTAAAGAAACTACACTGAATCACATTGTGGTTATGGGTAGGAAAAATTTCGAATCAATCCCTGAAAGGTTTCGTCCACTTCCAAATCGGGAAAATGCAATATTAACTCGGAATACAGCTTTTGAAGCACCGAATTGTACTGTTTTTCACAGCATGGAAGGTTGCTTGAAACACTATGAGAACGAAGATAAGAGAACCGTTTTTATCATTGGTGGCGGACAAATATATGAGGAGGCTTTAGAAAAAAACAGGGTTGATGAAATGTTTATAACCTTTGTGGATCATACTTTTGGTGCGGATACATTTTTTCCTTCCATCGATTTTTCGCTTTGGAATGAAGAGGTGCTGCGTGTGCATGAAGCAGATTCTAAAAATGCGTATAATTTTACGGTCAAAAAATTCACTAAGAAGTTATCCTGATTCGCTTTTTCGGGTTAACGTTATTTTGAGGTGCTGGCACTAAAACATTTTTGCTATTCTTCTAAGGTGGAAAAATCTAAATTTCACGAACCTTTATTTTGTCGAAGTGCTTCTTTTATCGTAGCGTTCACTTTGATATACAGCCTTTAATTCTGTAACTTGTTTAAATAATAAAGAAGCCCTGTTTTTCTGATATACATGCTGTTCTGAACCAAATCAACTTCAATAGAAGGAATGCCTGTTGTCTTTTCGATCAAACTGATAAATCATCTTTTTTCTCAAATCCAAGATCTTAAAATACACTGTTTTTACAATCAATTTCAATTTTAAATTAGACTAATCTATCCACTTTGAAATTACTTCACTACTTTTACCGAAAATTACGAAAACAATGTTTACAAAAGCATGTGAGTATGGCATTCGTGCCTGTATTTTTGTAGCGCTTAATTCGATGGAAAAAAGGCGTGTCAGTTTAAAAGAAATTGCACAGTCTATTGATTCACCCGAATATTTCACCGCAAAGATTCTTCAGAAACTCGCCAAGGGAAAAATAATCTATTCCGTTCAAGGAGCACAGGGAGGTTTTGAGATGGAGGAGGCGAAGATTAGAACGATTTCCATTGAAGATATTGTTTTGGTCATTGATGGTGAGGTAGCCTTTACGATGTGCGTTCTTGGTTTGAAAAAATGTTCAGAAGTAAACCCTTGCCCTGTTCATCATAAATACAAAAACATCAAAGCTGATCTCAAAGAAATGATCAAAACCACCACGGTTTTCGACATGGTAGATCAAGTAAACGACGGACATTCTTTTCTGAAAATTTTTGAATTAGAATAAAGTAACAGCTAACAATCAAATTCGTGGATACAATCAGAATTACCAAGTGCTTCACCTTCGACATGGCGCACGCATTGAAAGGATACGACGGTCTTTGCCGAAACATTCATGGACATACTTATATGTTAAGAGTCACTTTAGCTGGCAAAATTAAACACGAGGACAGCAACCCTAAAAATGGTTTCGTATTGGATTTTGGAGACGTATAGGAAGAATAAACGCCCTTTTCACCCAAGTCCAACAGCTTTGGACCGCAGTTGACTCTTTCGACACCCCTGCGATGCAACCCAATCCGGCTGACGGGGAGCCAGCAACGCTGAAAATTTACCCTCCTCTTTCCCACTAGCGGCTCCTTTTCCGACAACCAGCACGGCGGATCCCTGCCGCGGCGCTGTGAACGCAGCATTTTGATTGGTATCGTTGGCCTTCAGGCTCGTCAGTCAAACAGACCCAGGAGCAGCTCAGCCGGTGGCGCCCGGCTTTCGGGTAACGCCCTGGTCCCGCTGGTTTCGGCTTTGTGCTTCAGGTGATCAAGGATCTGCTTGATCACTATAGGGTCTTCAATGCAGGCGATGACTTTCATGGCGCCGCCGCAGCCGCTGCAGGTCTCGATGTCGATATTGAAAACACGCTTGAGCCGTTGCGCCCATGTCATCGACGCTCGCCGTTGTGCTGGTGTTGCCGGTTCATCAGCCACCCTGACCTTGTTGCCCCTGCCCCGTTTTGCCGGCGTGACCAACGCCCGGTGCCGACTGTTGGGTGCGAACACCCCGTGGAAGCGGGTTAGGTTGACTCTGGGCTTCGGTACCAGGGCGGCCAGCCTTGCAATGAAATCCAATGGTTCGAAAATGACGTGCGTGGTGCCGTCCCGGTACGGCGTCTTGAGCTGGTAGCGCACGTTGCCGCCTCGTGTTAACGACAGCCGCTTCTCGGATACCGCCGGGCGGCTGATGTACCGGCACAGCCGTTCGAGCTTCTTGCGTTCATCGGCCCTGGCCGCCACGCCGGCGTGCAGGCTGGACCCGGCTACCTTGCCAATCCCGTCACCGAACGGATCACCACTGGTCGGCAGAGTTTGCAAAGTGAACACCTTTCGCCCCGCCTGTGAACCGACAGCGATACGGTAAGTGATCGAGTGCCCCAGCAGGGGTGTCATCGGGTCGTCATCCACCGCATCCGAGGCCAGATAGCTGTTTTCGACATCCCGTTCCAGCAGGCCTTGCCGTTCCAGATAGCGACCCACCCGGTGGGCGATGGTGTGCGTCAGCTGGGTGAGCTCTGGGCTGGTCGGCGCCTTGACCCAGCGGAAACGCGCTGAGCCGTGGGATTGCTCGACATACACACCGTCGAGAAACAGCATGTGGAAGTGAACATTCAGATTGAGCGCCGATCCAAAACGCTGGATCAGGGTGACCGCGCCCGTCTTGGCCACTTGGTGGGTATGGCCCGCTTTCTTGACCAGGTGCGTGGCAATGACGCGGTAAACGATGCCCAGCACCCACCCCATGATCTCGGGCCGGCTGGCAAACAGGAAACGCAGCTGAAACGGGAAGCTCAACACCCACTGACGCATGGGTTGTTCAGGCAGTACTTCATCAACCAGCAAGGCGGCACTTTCGGCCATCCGCCGCGCCCCACAGCTCGGGCAGAAACCGCGACGCTTACAGCTGAAAGCGACCAGGTGCTCGGCGTGGCAAGACTCGCAGCGAACCCGTAGAAAGCCATGCTCCAGCCGCCCGCATTGGAGAAATTCTTCAAATTCCCGTTGCACATAGCCCGGCAATTCCTTTCCCTGCTCTGCCATAAGCGCAGCGAATGCCGGGTAATACTCGTCAACGATCTGATAGAGAAGGGTTTGCTCGGGTCGGTGGCTCTGGTAACGACCAGTATCCCGATCCCGGCTGGCCGTCCTGGCCGCCACATGAGGCATGTTCCGCGTCCTTGCAATACTGTGTTTACATACAGTCTATCGCTTAGCGGAAAGTTCTTTTACCCTCAGCCGAAATGCCTGCCGTTGCTAGACATTGCCAGCCAGTGCCCGTCACTCCGCGGTCTTCACTGCGTGATCGAGTTGATCGACACCCGCCGTGACACGCTCCATGAAGTGCCTGCCTGCGTCTGTTAGCCGAACGCCCCGCGCATGGCGCTCAAATAGCAGGACACCAAGGTTATCCTCCAGCGCTTTCACACGCGCGCTGACGCTCGACTGGCTGATACCAAGTGCCTTGGCCGCATGCCGAAAATTCAGATGCTCGGCGACGGCGATGAACTGAACAAGGGAAATGAGCGGTATCCTGCCAGACAGGATACCGACATTCACGAGGTTTCGATGGTTAGTGCGCCGCATCGGAGCGGGCCTGCTACCAGTCGTCGGTTAGACGACTGGCGACTTCTCGGTGGCAGCCCCACGGAGCCGAAGGAGCACCAGCCCCAACGAAACCAGTACCGCCATCGCCGTGGCGTAACAGATCACGGGCCACGCTGTGTCACCGTTTAAAAGTGCCACCGCCAATGTCCCGACAATGCTGACTATCAGGCTTTGAACGCAGAAGTAGAACGCGACCGCTGATCCCGCGATGTCGTCGAACTCTGCCAAAGCGCCGTTCGCGGTAACGGACACCGTGAAGACAATACCGACCGCGACAACCCACATCGGTAGGATGAAGGTGAGGAATGACGGCGAGCCGTAAAGTTCGCCGATCCCCAACAGGACCGCTCCGCAAACAAGCAACGCCATCCCACGCGCCACGCATCCTGCGATGCCCCATCTGGCGACAAAGGACTTCGCGAAACGGGTTGTCACGATCATTACAAGCGCGACAGTGGCGAAGGCAAAGCTGAATCCGATCTCGGAATATTCCGCTTGGCCTATGAGCACACGGGGAGCCGTCGAGAAGAAGACGAAGAAGGTGCCCATAACGGCGCTAAAGCCGACAGTGTAAACCCAAAAAGCCGGACTCGCGAAGATCGGCAAGACAGATCGGCGCGTCTTGACTTGATCCAGAGGGCGGGTTTCGTGCCACCTGAAACCCGCATTTAGGAGTGCGAGCATCGCCAGTATAGCCAAAGTAATGAATATCGCCTGCCATCCCAAGAACTCGCCGATCAATGCTCCGGCGATAGGGCCGAGCGCAGGCACGAACGCCAGTATCGAACTGAAAAGGCCGTAGATGACGACACCCTCAGGACGGTTGGCATAAACGTCGCGAACCGTCGCGAACGTCGCCACCAGCATGGCCGACGCGCCCACTGCTTGAAGTAGACGGAAAGCGACAAAGGCCGGTGCAGTTGAAGACCAAGCTGCTCCCAGAGACGCAATGACGAAAGCCGTTGCGCCCGCAAGTAGAATTGGCCGTCGCCCGATTCTGTCTGAGAGCGGACCAAAAATCACCTGGCCCACGCCGAGCATCACCATATAGAGGCTCAACGTGAGTTGGATCATAGCGGGCGTCGTGTTCAGGATGCCGGGCATCGCTGGAACGACAGGGAGATAAATATCCATCGCCAGTGAAGCGAGGATGTCGAAAGGAGCCATCAGCAGCAGTGCTGCCGGCAGCGTATAGGCCCACGCGGGGCGTGTGGTGGTCATGACGAATCAACCCTCGATTAAGGAATACCGGGCGACGTCTGCTCGTCAGCAATCAGATGAGACTAGCCTTACAGAGCGCCGCAACAACAATACTGGTTGTTGCGGCTTACTTGTCTGATGACTTGGAATTTCCCATCTGATTACTCCACGCTTACGAATATGAATTGCTACATTTTATCCGATTATCTTTTGCTTCGCAATGCGGCATGGGCGCACTCAGCGTTCCAGCCCCCTCTGCCGCCCTAACTGCCACGACACCGACCCGCCCTGCACGATGCCCATAACCTCGCGGCCGAGTTGGCGGTCGATGATCGGCCGCCACGGGACAAGGGTGAACTCATGGGATTTCTCGACCACGGCGAACTTGCCGCTCGATAGATGCACGGTTCCGGTAAACTTGCCGCTGACGCTCTCGCCGTCCGTGGCGGCGCGGAACGGCAGGCCCTTACTCAAAGCCATATCCGATCCGACGCCGGCTACCTCGCGCTCCCGCAGGATGGCGAGAAGGTTGCGCCGGTAGAAGACGCGGCTGTCCCGGCTGCGGGTGGCGTCGCCCTGTTCGATATGGTGCTCGCGGCGCTGGTCCATGGCTTCGCGGACTTGTTGCCCGAAGCCGGTTGGCGCAAGGTCGGCCGTCTCGCCGTGGATCAGCCGCCGGTCCAGCCAGGTCGCGCCGTCCGATCCGATCTGTTTGTTCAGATCGACCGGGGAAAGGACGCGAACGCTGGCCTGACTGTCTCGGCCGGCGTCATGGGCGGCGGCACGGCTGACCAGATCATCGGGGATGCGCCATTGGTCGGCGTCGATCCGCTCGACGATACCGGCCCGGCGTAGCGCCTCCAGCCGGCGCACATGGGCATCGACATAGCCCTCATAGTCGCCGCCTGGAACGCGGCACGTATAGGAAGAATAAACGCCCTTTTCACCCAAGTCCAACAGCTTTGGACCGCAGTTGACTCTTTCGACACCCCTGTTTTTGAGTAATAAAGTTAAATACTAGGTAATAAATAATCATACTTAGTAATAAAGTTTCATACTAATTTTCAAAATAAAGAAAATATATTCATTATTTTCAGTATTTTGTAATTTTGGTATGAAACTTTTTTTATTTTGATAGAATTAAATTTAGACTAGCGCTGCCTATAGTATGATACTTTAATAAATACAATATAATTTTGGAACCAATAAAAACAAATACTTATGCACAACAAAGGATGAAACTTTATTACTCTCATATATATCCAAGATACAAAATTGTCATCTATAGAAATTTTGGATGGATGGAAAAATTTTGTTTCTGATGAGCAACGTAAAAAGGATCATTCGTATGAAATTACATGTTCAGATAGAACAGGAAGGAATCTTTATTTCGATTCAATAATGCCTCATCATAAGTCAGGATTAGAGTATTTCATAAGACATATGACAATAGATGTTCGTCATGACCCACAGAAATAGATATTTTATTATGGTAAAAATTTGAAACCTAGGCCAGTGCCTAGGTTTTTTTTATTTCGTATAACAGCCATATGTTAAATACAATAAAATATGCACGACATTTATAGTCGTTTTGCTTATATTTTATCCTTGTTATTTGGAATTAATTTTTTTAAATTAATTATTTATCTAAAGGCATTATAAAAATGAAACTTAATATTCCAGATCAGCAAATTACTTTATCTTGTCCAAGTTGTGATTGTACTCTTTTATCAATCGATGAAAATGAAATAGCCACTTGTGGTACTTGTGGTTTAAAACTTCATAAAGATGAGTTAATTGAACAAAATCATATTTTGGACAAAGTAGATACTAATAAGATAGCTACAGATTTAGCGAAGGAAATGAAAAAAATATTTAAAGGTAAGGGATGGAAATAAGAATAATGGAAATTAATTGGGAACTTACAATAGCAGCAATTTCAGCTATTTTTGCAGGACTATCAATAAGTTTTTCGATGTATAGCTTCTTTTCTTTTAAGAGACTGAATAAAAAGGTTCTGGAGCAGCAGCTTGAAATCAACCGCCTTTTAATTACAAAAGAGCAGGAATATTCTAATGAACAAAATAGGGCAGATATTAGAGCATATAGAACAGGTTCAAAAGGAAATTATCAGTTGATACTAACTAATGTTGGTAAAGCTACTGCTGAAAATGTCTACTTAGAGATTCTAATTGATAGTATGTATCGAGGGCATTTTTGGGATATTGATGAAATTTTCCCTATGAATATTGTTTCTGGACACTCAGGAAAACTTTCATACTCAAGAGGAATGGATTTTCCAAGTAAGTTTACTGTTAGGATTATTTGGGATGACCAATTTAAAAAACAGAACTCAAAAGATATCGAAATAGTTAGTTAAGATTCTTATTTAGTTATTTTATCTAAAATTAACATAATACACCTTATGGAAAATCAAAATAAGATCTTTGCTTTGGTAGACATTAATAACTGTTATGTAAGTTGTGAACGTGTCTTTAATCCAAGCCTGAATAATAAGCCAGTAATCGTATTATCTAATAATGACGGTTGTGCTGTGGCTCGTTCACAAGAAGCTAAAGACTTAGGCATAAAGATGGGTGTACCTCTTTTTCAACTCAAGGATCTTGTAGAGCAGCACAACATTACAGTCCTTTCGAGTAATTATGCTTTATATGCGGAAATGTCCCGTAGATTTATAAAAGTCCTAGCTGAATTTGTTACACCTCAAGAACAAGAAATTTATTCGATTGATGAATGCTTTTTAGATCTAACTGCTTATGCTTCAAATTATGATCTAACTGCTTATGCTCATTTAATTCTGGATCGGCTCTCACGTTGGCTAGGTTTGCCGGCCTGTATTGGAATTGGACGGACTAAAACAGAAGCAAAAATGGCTAATCATATCGCTAAAAAGAATAGTTATTTAAAAGGTGTATGTAACCTTGTTTCAATGGACTATTGCTCGATTGAGGGCTTATATCAATCTATAGAAGTTAGTGAAGTATGGGGGATTGGTAGAAAGCATACTAAAAAGCTGAATAGCCTAAGCATTAATACAGTTCTAGATTTTGTTTGTGCTTCACCCTTAATGATTAGAGATCAATTCTCTGTAGTCATGCACAGAACTCTATTAGAATTACAGGGAATTTCTTGCATTGAAATTGAGCAAAGTCCTAAAGCAAAAAAACAAATAATAGCAAGCCGTTCCTTTGGCCAGAAAGTTTATAGCTGTGAGGATCTTAAAGAAGCGATTACGCTTTATGTTCAGGATGCCGTAAGCCGTTTAAGAAGTGAAAATTTACTATGTGGCTGTATTATTAGTTTTGTTCAATCTAATCCATTTGATACTTCTGAGCCTTTTTATAATAAATCTTTGTCTTACGCTTTACCCGATCCATCAGACAATAGTTTATTACTTTCTAAAATTGCTACCTCAATGGTTGATCAGCTATACCAGAAGAATATTGGATTTAAAAAATGTGGAGTTATCCTCACTTGTCTTGAACCTAAAGCCACTCATATTTATGACTTATTCACGGACATGAACAAGATAGAATCAAGTAATAAACTTATGGATTCACTCGATGATATACAGAATAAATTTGGTAAGAGAAAAATAGGATTAGGTGCCAGTATGCTACCTGATAGAAATTGGAATATGTCACGTAATAAGCTGTCTCCTAATTACTTTAAATGGGATCAACTTATGAGTGTTAAATAATTAGTCATGACTAAGATAATTTTTTTGCATGTGACTTGCCACCTGGCTAAAAGGAATAACAGGAATTGAAATTAAAATATGCAGCGTTTATAGCTCTTTTAATAGTAGTGTCTGTTATGGCCTTTAAACAGGTTTATAACCCTTACTTTGATCAAGATAAAGAAGTAAAGACGTTTAGCTTTAATGGAAAAAAATTAACGGCTCTGTACCTATATAGGGAGCATGATCAAGAAATAGGTTTTAAAGAAAATCCTTCATTAAAGCCTTTAGTCTTTACGTGGAAAAAGCCGATTTATACCTGTTTTAATATGGTCAATGTACCTTATGACTTAGAGATATTTTTCTTTAATACAGATAAAAAAATTATTGGATCGGCTGTAATGGAAAAATTTTCCCAAAAGCAGTACTGCCCCAAAGAAAAGATTCAATTTGCATTAGAAAGAATAAAAACTTAGATTTTTCAATCTAGTCTTTAGTATCTTTAAAATTGTTTGAATAGTAACTATATGGATAAAGAGTATAAAATATGTCTTTAATGTCGATACTGAAATCTTCAGATCCTAAGTGCAAGGAAGTAAAAGAAATTATAAAAAGTGTCGCACCCCAAAAAAAAGATTTCAAAACTTACAGTGGTATTCCTCCTTTTACTAATTATGAAGTTATGAGTGAACATAAATTAACGAGTAGTTATGATTCAGGCTTGGTTGGTACAGCATTTGACTACTTATCTAAAATAATTTGTGCGTACTACACGAATACTGAATTGAGTGCTAAGGAATTTGAGCAACCTAAAATTATCAGCTTTCTAGAGGAAACTAAAAATAAAAGCATTTTGGTATTGTATAAAAAAATTCAAAATCACATAGATTTTCTACTAGCTAATAAATCAAACGATTTAGAACTAAATGAAGAATTTATTGGTGGAATTATTCTTTTGGCTAAATTAGAAAATCTATGGCGATCTGGATTTCTACCAGTAGCAACAAAGAAAGACATACTAAAACCAACGGAGAACGTGGTTTACGAAGATATATCTTCCCTAGTCAAAAATTTTGATAATGTATTCATTAAGAATGGTCTTATTAAGCCTGATAGTCTGATCACATACAATCCCAGATATTCTGCAAATATCCGTGTTGCACTAGGGGGGATAGATGCAGATATTTGTATTGATGAAACACTATATGACTATAAAAGTACAAAAAATCATGGATTTATGATTAAAGACAGTATGCAGATCACATCGTATTACTTATTCTATTTAATGGATCGAATTATGTCGTCAACAGTGCAGATGCAACGACACAGAATAGAACGAATTGCATTATATAAAGCGAGATTTGGCCAAATTGAATATTTTGATGTTAAGCATATACCTGAAAAAGATTTAAAATATGCAATTTTTGAGCTTAATAGGATGTTTAAATTAGGTATGCCCGCTCAGAAAATTAAGGATTTTTAAAGGGCACTAAAGCACAGTATTGCGCCTTATCCTTCCCTTATATTATTAACGGTCTTGCTCTTTCCCCTTGTTCTTTCCGTGTTGAAGATCTAGCTTATTAGGTTGAATCTGTGGCTGTGGCGTTGGTTTTTTCACTTCTACCTGTTTCCGTAAATAGTCCACTAGATCAACTGCTAGTTTTCTATCTTGCGGATCTGGTGACTGTGATAGAGCTTTAGTAATTTCCTTGTAATGCGTCAATGCTTCTTTTTCTTGCTGTTTAGCTTTCTGGACACGTTCTGGACTTGCCTTATTTTTACCATATCGCTTAAACGATTTGCCCTGCTCTTTCATTTGTTTAACTGACTGCTTATCACTTCTATTTTTTTGAAGCCTAGCTATACGTTTTGTCGCATTCGCTTCAATCCCTCTGGATCTTAATTTTTCAGCAAAACTTTCTCGCCATTCCTGAAGATCAGCCTTCCTGATATTTAACCGATCACCTTTTTCAGAAACAGCTTTAACAACAACATGCACATGCGGGTTTTCACTTGGATCTTTTGAAGGGTCATTGGTAAAGGTATGCTGCACCATCATATATTTATGGTCTTTAAAATGTTCCTCTGCAAATTCTTTTGCAGCATCATAAACGCCTTTTTCATCCGTACCTTTCGGCATAGATAACACAATATTAAAAGCCTGCTTATATTTAGATTCTTCATCAGAAATAGGTGTACCTGACATTTGCCAATCTTCAGCAGTATCTTCTATATCATCCTTACCATTAACTTTATTTCCGTCCTGATCAATTCCCTCTAATTGCCCATTCCGTGTGATATATCCCATGTGGGCTTTCACCTTCCCCATAGAATTACCTCCACCAGTAACCTTGACCATTACTTCAGGGGTCTTTTTACTGATTCTATTTAAAGTTGCCTTAACGCTATTTGGAGATGATTTAGGGGCTGATTTAGCTGAATGGCCAGATCCATTTTTAGGCTTAGACAGATCATTTAAAAAAGTATCTAAACTTTGGGTCTGATTAACACGCTTAACTTTAGATCCGTTAAGTAGCTGCTCACCATGAGCAAGCAAAGTGCTTTGCACTTCTCTGGTAGTCTTACTGCTTCCGTTAGCCATTATTCCCACCTCTTTTTATTGCGCTCTAATAGAGTGAAAACATGCCTAACTTGAGCTTTTACTAGCTGATGTACTCGCTCGACAAATTCTCTATCGTAAGATTCATAAATACCCTGATTCATATTCTTAGCCATTTGGTTTAGGTTTCTACCAATCGCCAAAAGCTGACTATTTGATTCGCCAAGTTTAAGAGCTTCTTCCTGGCTAAAGAATATTGAATCTTTTGTGACATTAGCTGTTAAAACCGAAATGATATATTGATTCGGTTTCATGCCGATCTGTGCTGCTTTCTCATTAATGGCTTTCATCAAACTTGGTTTAAGCCTTAATTCTTTGCGTGATGTTTTTTCAAATACATCTATAACGTCTTGCGTTTTTTCTATTTCAGATAACTTTTCCTTGATCATTTTTTTGATCAAGTCGTCTGGATCTACTTCTTCAAACTTAGCTAACTGATAGATTTTTTCGGTTAAGTCCTTTTCCAGATTCAATGAAAAATCTTGTCCTGAATAATTAGGATCATTTTCTTTTTTATAGGCGTTTTCTAAAGCCTTCTGGAAAGGCTCACCTTTCTTGATTCCTTGCTTCTCACACTTAGCTTGCCACCAGTCATAAACGGCATTGCTAACCCTAAATTTTAAAACTTGATCCAAGTTTGATTTCGTCATGATTCCAGTACCTTTATCGAAACTAATATTTTCGATAGCTATTCTGAAAGAATAGTATAACCTTTATTTGTGACACAAATTAAGGTTTTTAACGGCTGCTGCCTATCCTGCCCTAGATTATATACCTTCTTTTTTCCCTCTTTTCTCCTTAGTCATGACTAAGGGTAATCTAGCTAGGTGGTCGGGATAACCCGCCCAAAAAAAAACCTTGCATAAGCAAGGTCTTTTTCCATTGATAGGTTTAGGCTTCTTGTAAATACTCGATTTCAAGTCTGCTGCAATCTACAGATACCTCTGTTCCATCTTCGTATTTGATCCATGCAAAACCTAAAGAAGTAGGCTTTTTATTTAGCATCAGGTTCGCTTGTCGGCCGTCATGAATAACAACTAAAAGCGGTTTTTTGATTTTGTCTGGATCTTCTTCTTTAGCTTCTGGCTGCTCTTTCTGATTCGATTGATCCATCAGTTTTTTAACTTCTGGTTCTTCTGGTTCTTCTGTCGCTTCAGCTTGATCATCCCCCTCAAAATTGAAAGATTCATTATCATCAATAATGGCGGTTTGCTCTTGGCTTTCTTGCGCCTGTGGTTCTTGATCTACTTCAGTCGCTTCAGCTTGCTTAGGTTCTTTTAACTTTTTAGATAAAGCCTGAACTCTAGATCTGATAATGTCCTGACCATTCTCTAAAGATTCATCCACCCAAGCGTTTACTTCTTCAGGGAAGGATTCCCAAAGTTTGCGTAAGTCATACAAAGTCTTTGGAGATTTAAAACCTGCATCATAAGCCTTAGATAAGCATTCTGGCATATCTACTAAAGCTAAGTGAGTAGAAATGAAAACAGGATCTTCATTTAACTTTTTAGCGATTACGTTTTTCTTCTCACCTTGCTTAATTTTCTTTTGGATGAAAAGTGCAAGCTCAATAGGTGAATGGTTAAGGCGTTCTTTATTCTCCATGACTTGATCATAATCATCATGATCATTATCAACAAAAGCAGGGATAGTTTCCTTGCCAGCCATCACTGAAGCTCTAAAACGTCTAGCTCCATAATTGATGATCCACTTGCCTTGTTCTGTTGGGTGGGGTTTAACACTAATTGGTGTTTTAACTCCACGAGCCTTGATTGATTCTACCATTTTTTGCATCTGATCTTCTGGAAACTCAACACGCGGCTGATCTGGATCTTCAAGAATATCTGTAAGTGGAATCTGTTTAGGTGTTCCGTCTGCTACTGGTGCAGAATTACCTAGATCAATACCTTCCAAAGCTGATAAATCTAACATTCCTTAAATCTCCATAAACTTGTTAATGCTTTCAAAAACTGTTTTTAATTCAGCCCATGCGGTAAAACCGCTAGTTTTACCCAATTTATTTGTAGGTATGCCTTGCGCTTGCGCTTCAGCGATTGCAGTCGTTTTTTTAACGAAGGCATAGCTACCGTCTGAGTTTTTGATCAGGTACTTTGAAAAATGCTGAACAATAGCTTTTAGGTTGTCTTTCTGAAATGGAGTTGGTTCAACAATATTCGGAAGGATGCCGATTAATTTTAAATTTGGGTTTAGCTTTTGATTAATCGCTTGGATCTGCTTGAGTAATCCACCGATGCCGTCAATAGCTTCCTGATTCAATTGAATTGGACTTAAAACATAGTCACTAACAATTAATGAAGCTACTTGGCGAATGTCGGGATTTGGATTGGTATCAATCAGGCAAACATCAAATAAAGAATCAACTGATTTTAAAAACTTCTGGTAATTGGTGGCAAAGTTGTTATGCAAAGTGCCATTTTTTTCAATAGCTGTTAATTCTGGTGTTGCTTGTACCAAAGTAAAGGCTTCAGGATTTGAAATAGTTTGATCTTCTTTGGTCAGCATGTCGAATGCAGATACATTAGCTACAGTCACAGCCCCGCCAGTAATCAATGCTTTTGTAGTGTTCTTCTGGTGGTCTAGATCAATGACTAATACACGCAAGCCCAAAGAATTTAAATAGTGTGCATACTGGCAAATGATTGCAGATTTACCCACACCGCCCTTTTGATTTGAAGCAACAACTTTTTTCATATTTCACCTAGTTTAATGGCTTATTAAGGGTCGCCCTATTGCGTCCTTATGCTGTATATTCTAACGTCCACCTGTGGACATTGCAAGCATTTTCTTAGTCATGACTAAGTTTTTTATCATAAAAAAATCCTCCCATAAAGGGAGGACGTAAATTAAAAATCTTCAGGATAACCGATTGTTATGACTGGCTCTCCTTGATCTCCACCATGAACGTGCAATTCTAAAATATGATTTCTCTTGCGACCTGCGCCTGTGATAATCACAGTAAAACGTACCGCACTAGGGCTTAGGTGTGTCTTATATGCTCGGCTCATCCATAAAATGTCATGAATAACACCCTCTAAGTCATTAAACCATTTTTCATTTTTTACCGCCTTATCAACTACCGCCCAAAGCGCAGAAGTGAAACAGATAGGATGCTTATAATGTTCTTTTGCCAGTCCATCTAATTTAGAACTAAGAGAATTGATTGCAACTAAAAAACCATCTTCAATGGCTTGCTGACGTGTGTAAACTGAAATGTATTGTTCCATGATTTTTAACCTGTTTTATTTCAGGTCGCCCGATGCGTCCTGATAAAATCATTATATCAGTCCACCTGTGGACATTCAAGCAAAAACTTAGTCATGACTAATTTTTTATAGGGAAAATTGAGTAGAAAAATATCCGTTTTAATACCTGGCTAAACCGCTTTTCAGATGCTCTTATTTGCGATTCTTAGGCTGCTGACAGCCTTTTTTATATATGAAACTAGGTTATCCTAGCACCGACCTGAACAGGCCAAAATGAGCGTATATAAAGCAGAACAGATAGACAATTTTTTATGTTTTTTAGGTAAGCTAAAAACCAAAAAAATCGCCACCAAAAAAAACCTCCCATTGTGGGAGGTCTAGCTTAAACGGCTAAGTTATAAGTAATTCTGTAATCTTCAAAATAACCGTTTTCATTATCTCCCCTTCTGATTCTTTCAATATGAGTAACATTGTGGGCTACTCGGCAACTAATCATGATTTTTTCAATTTCTTGAAATAGTGTTTTTTCATCAAAGATTGGAAACCAAATATTATTGTTAGATCCAGTTAAAACCTCATGACCGCAAAAATGAACCAGTTTACCTGTAGGATAGTTTGTAAAGATTGCAACTATTGAAGCTCGCATAATTAATTCCTGTTTTATTTCAGGTCGCCCGATGCGTCCTGATAAAAATCATTATATCAGTCCACCTGTGGACATTCAAGCAAAAACTTAGTCATGACTAAGAGAATTGATAAAAAAAGCCCCCTTTCGGGGACTTATTCATTAGGCGGTTAAAAGTTGTCTTTCTTCTGCCATTCTGGTTTTTTTAA
Organism: Acinetobacter lwoffii; assembly: GCF_024129595.1. Classification (GTDB taxonomy): domain Bacteria; phylum Pseudomonadota; class Gammaproteobacteria; order Pseudomonadales; family Moraxellaceae; genus Acinetobacter; species Acinetobacter lwoffii_O. Next base: position 26,813 of record NZ_JAMXXS010000032.1, read on the forward strand.
CTTTCTGGCTGCCGTGTAACTCTCGCATTTGATCTAAAGTCATTCGACCTCGACCATTTGATTTTTTACCAATGAAAACCCATTTACATTGCACTCGATTCCATACAAAACCCGCTTCTTTTAATTTGTCTTTGTGCTGCTTAGTATCACCAGAAACCCAAACCCAAACGCCAATAATTTCAATATCTAAACCATCCAGATTGATAATTGCATCAATAGCCTGTTTTACTTTTTTCTCAACTTCAGAGTGTTCTGAACGGCTTGACCAGAAACCACGCCCATTTTCGGAACTATCTTGATACTGATCTTTTGAAGCTTCATTAATAATGCGATTTAAAAGCTGTTCATATTCGCTGTTAATCTCCTGCATAACTTCGGTTTTACCGCCACGATCAGGATGATTTTTAAAAGCTAGTTTTTTGTACTGAAGTTTTAACTCGTCTAATGATGTAACTGATGAAAAATGTTTCATGTTTAAATACCTGTTTTATTTCAGGTCGCCCGATGCGTCCTGATAAAATCATTATATCAGTCCACCTGTGGACATTCAAGCAAAAACTTAGTCATGACTAATTTTTTTTAATGATATAAATTCATAAAAAATAGCTATTTAAGTATTTTGTCTGGTCTGCTTTTCTAATGCTTATATTTGCGTTTCTTAGGCTGCTGATAGCTTTTTTTACCCTAAGTCTAGTTATCCCACATTAAACACACAAACACCCTAAAACGAGCTTTAAACACACAAGATGAACAACCTTTTTTCCCTTAGTCATGACTAAGAATGTATAAAAAAATCCCCTTTCGGGGATCTCTTTTAAATTGGACAAGAATTAAAAATTTTATGGAATGGATCATTCCTATAAGCTGTCACTCTATACGCTTTAAGGCGTTTTTTTGTGTATGGCTCAAAGGTCACTAAAAAGTGTGAGAATAGCCCACCTCCCAACTGTTCGGGCAGCATGAACATTTCAAAGTTAAAACCTCCATACGTGCGGGCAGGGGGAAGGATATTAAACTTTTCATCATATTCAGTTAGTGAAATTTCAATCGGTTCTAAATAGTTATTCTCTTTCTGAAAGAAATCTTTTTCAGTCATAACTGAAGCAGCAGCAAAGCTTTCTCCATAACTGTTTTGTAATTCTAGTATTAATTGACCTACATTCTTTTTAGTAAGACAGCAAACATATTGATCATTAAGATTGTCTAAGTAACCAAAAAAATGGACTGATTCAACTTCAGATTTCTTTAATGTATAGACTAAAACTAAATCCTGATTCATAACTAAATACCTGTTTTATTTCAGGTCGCCCGATGCGTCCTGATAAAAATCATTATATCAGTCCACCTGTGGACATTCAAGAAATAATTTAGTCATGACTAAGAAATAAAATAATGTTTAGTTAAGATCCCTAGAGGGTATATCAGAGCAAAGTGTCTACTTTGCGAACTGGTGCAATCCGTTAAATTTTCCTTTCCCTGATTACCGTTGCAAGGGGCAAGCGAAGCCGACAAAATCTGTGATTTTGTCGAGCTGACCGCAGCACCGCAACTGCTCCCATTTGATCTAAAACGGGATACCTAAAGCCAGCCCGCATGGGTGGCGACCAGATAGCATAGAAAACTAAAAAATGTAGGAGGTAAGTAATGCAAAAACTAAATATTTAAAAACTAATCGGCTAGATTTATTGGCAAAATATTACAGGTTTGGCCAAATCCTGGGAAACATTAAGTTATTGTTTTTATTATATGGTTGTAAATTGAAATTCTAAAAAAATGGCAAAATATTCCACTTAGGCTAAACGTAAACTTTTAGTCATGACTAAGGTATCAATTAGCTAATTATTAAATTTTAATATTTGGATGCGAATAGAAAAGATACTTTTTATATAGATTAATAAGAATTTTTGAAGGTTTTAAATGAACCACCATATTGTCTTAAATTAGCTAAGTCTGTTTAAGACAATATGGGGGGTATGCTTTTTAGATATTAATCCTGATCGTCTGTGTCCTGATTGTCTGTGTCCTGATCGTTCTTCTTATCATTATTGCTATTGGTGATAATCCCTCGTTTTGCCTGTAACCAGAAGTAATAATCCATATCTATCGGCTTATGAGCATTAAGCTTATCTAACTTTTCAGTTAATAGAGTTCTCATGATTACCTTAGAAGTATCCTCGTCTAGATTACCTAAGAAATATCCGTAATCATTTAAAAATTCTTTGCAATTTACTAAGGTGCTGATTTGTTTTGGAGATACCTTTACTGGTGGTTTGAAATGCTTAATACGATCAGGTGCTTTAAAGTGTGATCCATCATCACTAAATGGAATTGCAGCAGCCAGATAGCCCTTTTTCATTTTATCTATAAATTTGATGTGTCCTTGCTCTTTATATTCAGTTTTCAAGCTAAAAATAAACTTAATAGCAACTACTTCCTTTCCGTTTTTTACGTTCTCAAAACTGACATTAATATTGCTAAGTTCGTTAATTTCATCCTGAGCCACATTCAAAACACGGTTTTTAAAATTGGCCAACTCTTTATATTTATCCTCACATTCAAGCATCCATCTTAATTCTTCCAGATCAATAGTAACCTCTGATGTACGCCACATATAGCTCATTAAGATCCGATACAAACGAAGGGAATAGCTCGAATTAAATAAGATAATATGCTTCAGTTCATGGCTACTAAATGACTTAGTTTTTTCATCTACTTTCTTAACTAGATCATAGAAATACTCAAAAAATTCTTTTGCGAATCTAACCTTAATACATTTAGTTGCTTTGTCATAATGGCAATAAGTCATCATCGGAACTTTAGCAGGTTCGTCAGATTCGCCATCTTTAACCAACATAGTTGGGTTATCAAATTTTGTATAAATACGTTTTAAAGCAGTTTCAGCATTTCGCTGAATTTCACGTTTATCTGTTGCAGTAAGCACTTCCTTTCTAGCCATTGGGGAGGTCAATTCTCCAAAGTTTTCGCTGCTCACATAAATGAAGTCGTCATGAGTAATTGAGGTCTTATTTTTAAGCTCATTCTTTCTCACGATGATCATTGCACAGTACATAAGCTTCTCAAGATTGAGATCAATGCTATATCTGGCAGTAGGAAAATCATTGCGGGTCACAACTAAATCGGTCAATTTTGCCCTTGTATTAGATTGTGTATAGTCCTCTAAGCCTTGTGAGCCAATAATTTTCTGCATTTTTTTGTAAATCCGTTATTCCTTTTGAAATCATTATAACTATACAAGTATATTTATCAAGTATAGTTATAAATTAAGTTTATAAGATATTGTTTTTAAAATATATATTTATTAAAAATCAGTAAAATTACTTTATAACCCTGTAGTAGTATAAATAAAATAAATGTTTTTCCTGTTTAAGTATTTTCTTTTATTTCAATCAGTTACGCTGCGACAAAACGTATGGCTATTTTTAACACAAAAACCAGTTAAAAAATATTCAATTTTGAATATTTACAACTATTATATAAATATCAATAACTTACGATGCGACAAAACGTATAGTTATGATTTTAAGCCTATACAAATATCTTTTTTAGCACCAAAAAATAAAAATCGTTCTTCAATATAATTATTTATATAAAACAATAACTTATTAGATTGTTAAGAATCTGGTTAATTCCTGAAAAATATATATAATCGTATTCAGTACGCATAATCGCAGGTTTGCGACAAAACGTATAGTTATGCGGGGAAGTTGCGACAAAACGTATAGTTTTGAGATTGCAGCATGGATTAAGGCTAAAAAATACGCAAAAATATAATAATTTAGAGCTAAACACCTAATTAATTACTGATTTTTAAGAATATTTTAGCCATTCTTTTGTATACTATTGATAAGTATGTGGATTATTTGCGACAAAACGTATAGGTATGTGACAAAACGTATAGTTGTAGCGACAAAACGTATAGTTGTAGCGACAAAACGTATAGTTATAGCGACAAAACGTATAGTTATAGCGACAAAACGTATAGTTATAGGCTTGTAAACTTATGTTTTACAAAAAGAAATTAAGGCTCTTAAACTGTTCTAAACACTCCTAAACTCTATTTAAACTCTTTTTAAACCCGATTCTAGTTTTTTTTAAAAAGTTTTTAGAAATGTTTAGAAGATTATTAAAGTGATATTTACATGACAAAAAGGGAAGGGATCTAAAAAAAATATGAGCTTTGATATATACAAACTTTTTACAAAAGTTTTAAATTATTAATTAAAGTTTTAAACTTTTTGATATATATTAAAAGCGTTTAAAAATAATTGATGTTTTTGTGTCTTTTACACACAGTTACACTTCAGTTACATTTTTAAACTAGTTATATTTTGTAAGAATCCGCACTTCACTTTTTAAAAACTAAGGATCTTGCAGAAATGGCTTTAACGATGAATGACTTGAAAACAGTCGATGACTTCAACGCTAATAACTATGGTGTTGAAATTGGTATGAACGAGCAGTTCCAATATTTTGTGACTGTTAAAGTAAATGATGTTGATCACATCATTCATACCGCATCAGGAAAAATTCGATTCACACGGAATTTACCCTTCTTGATTCAAGAGATTTGTTCAATGTGCAGCAATGCCAAAACAATATCTCTAAACTTTGAAGGCAAGTTATTCGTAATGGAAAACTCATCTAAATAGAGTGACTACTTGTGTATAAAAAATTTATTTTAGGTTTAACTTTAGCTAGTGCATCTGCTTTAGTTGCAGCTAAAGATGAAAATTATGGCTGTCGTGCTTTTATGTGCTTTGCTGGCGGTCTTAATGTTTCTGAATGTCAGTCTACAATTAGTGACGTTAAAAAAGATCTGGCTAAAGGTAAAGGCTTTCCTCACTGTTCATTCGTCAGCAGTAATCAAGACGGATCTGTTGGAGGTGGAGAAGGACAACCTAAAATTTCATCTTATACACATAATAAAAGAGTTTATCTGTATGTAGATGACAAGTTAGTCACTACAGTTAAAAAGTCCTAAGTTTTTGCAAGAAAAAAGCCTGATTAAATCAGGCTTTTTTTTCTTGTAATTGTTTATAGAAAATTCTTAAAACTTCTTTGACTGCTACACTTTTTCCGTGTTTTTCCCCGCCATAAATATCTTTTAAATATTCTAAGGCTTCCAGTGCTTCAACATCTTCAGGAACATCCATATTGAAATAAACTGAAAGTGGAGTTTTGGTAGTAGGCTTTTTTCTATATCTTTTTCTGCGATCTAATACCTTTCCTTCTGTTTCTGTTTCTGTTCCTAGTTCTTCAGTCATAACTTATCCCATTTAATAAATGTCCACAGGTGGATATTAAGTCCTTTTTAAATAATTTACTACTTATATCGGGTCGCCATTTATGAGAAGTAGCATTGTAATAGTATATTTTAACGTGGGGTTATAACCCTTTTAATAACCTCATATTATGTACTGTGTACTATTTAAATCCCGCTACTAGATCAAATGGGAGCAGTTTATTTTCTGCGGTCGCCATTTAAAAAGCACAGCTTTTTAAAGCTCACTTGAAAATCAACGG